>JAYEJJ010000141.1:0-3411 GCA_034660495.1 Thermodesulfobacteriota bacterium
AGGCTTCCCTCTGGAGCTGCCTCGGGTGTGAAAGATGCAGCCATGCCTGTTCTCAGTTGGTCCAGGTGCACCTTGTCGTCAAAGCGCTTCAGGAGGAGCAGCAGGAATTTTTCAGTGTCCCGTTTCAAATCAGGATCAACACAACCCGGGAGCGGGTATTCAGAGCCTTTGTTTCCAAGGTGGATTCTTTGCTTTGTGGCGATGCTTAAGGGAACTTTTATCCCCCACAGCAAGGGGGAAGCTCTCCGTTATCATCTAAAAATACGGCCTTAATCAATCCAATGGGGAATGAGCGCATCCTTCTGGTGGATTCTGGTCCAGGGCTTCAAGAGACTTGTCTATGTCCGCCTGAATCGCCTGCCGGCTTTCAGTGGTCTGGCTGGCATTGGCTGCCTGCAGCGCCTTTACCCGGATATTACCGATGATATCACTAATATTACCCAGTGCGCCGTCTGCGATTTGTGTAATGGATACGGCGTCTGTTGCATTTTTTAAAGCCTGGCCTGCTCCAAGTCCCTGGCTTTGCAGGCTGTCGGCAATGGACATGCCAGATGCGTCATCTGCAGCGGAATTGATTCGTCTGCCAGTGGATATTCTTTCAATTGAATTTGTTAAAGCGTCATAAGCGCGGTTGTACTGATTCAACGAATTGGCAGAAGATATGTTTGAATTTATGTTAAGTGCCATGTTTGCCTCCCCTGGTTACCCCTTTATTTTTATCCAGGATTCGAAATCCCACGATGCTCCCTGCATTGCCCATGGTTGTCTTATGTTTAACACCTTCATACGAAGAAGTTAATCATGATTAATATAAAAGGAAAAGTTTTTTAATTCCGGTGTTCATGGATAAGGCTGGCACCCATTCCGGGAAATAAAAATCTATGAATTACGTTCAAGCCATTTGCGCAACAGTACATCCTGTATGATATACCGGCTGTTTTTTACCAGAATCTGTTTTTCACAAAGTGTTTTTAAGCACTGGGTAACAATGGAGGCCGTCTTGATTTCCGCTTGTTGCAGGGCATCTCCAGTAAACAGGTTTTTTCCGTCATTGGTCAGTAACAGTTTTAAGGTTTTTTTCTGATTTCCGGTCAGATTGTCCCACAGCATCTGGTATTCAAGGTGTTTTTCATTGATCATCAATGATTCCAATTCCTGAAGCAATCCGTCATTCCAGGGTGTTTCCCGCAGTTTTTCCCACAGAAAATAACAGAAAAACTGAATATACATTGGCTGGCCTTCAAACTGGTCAACAATGGCCGGCAGATATTCTGGCGGCACAGGATGCAATGAAGCGGCAAATTGGTATTTCAGCCATGGGATATAGTCTTTTTTTCGGATCTCTTTGAGTGTCAGGGTGGCGGCCTGATGATAGAAAGCCCTGTTTTGGGAATGAAACATGGCGGTGAGCATATGTTTCTGGCTGCCGGAAAAGATATAGCTGATGCGCTCATGCAGCTGGATGAAACTTCGGAGGCGTTTTTCAAAGGCATCCGCTTCTGTGTAGCTGGCAATTTCCTGGAACTCATCAAATACAATAACCAGTTTCCGGTCCCGGGAAAATTTTTCCAGCAGATCCATCAGGGTCTGCAGGGGCAGGGCCTTGTCAACCGTATGAAATTCAGGTGTCAATGTCGGCAGTAAAGTCATCGGATCAAGGCCGATCTTGGCCGGAAGAAACTGAAGGCTTTTTTTCATGATATGGAACAATTTATCCATACTTGATTCCAGGGCTCCGATCTGTTGAAATCCCCGTGTGATGAAGTCTTTTTCTGATGTGGTGCCATACAGGTCCACATACATCATGCCGATATCCAGGTGCTGCTTCCTTATATTCTCAAAGACCTGTTTGATCAGAGAACTTTTTCCGGTTCGCCGGTGAGAATAGATCAACACATTCTGGGAATTTTTGATACACTGCTGTAAAGTTCGCTGCTCTTCATCCCGGTTACAAAAAGACTGACCGGTCACGACATGACTGTATTTGAAAGGATTGTTTCGAGCGCTCATTTTTTTCACTATATATGTTAATATGAATAATGTATTTTTTATTACATAATTTATGTAAAACTGTCAAGCGTTTTATATGAAAGCCTTCAGCCTTCAGCCTTCAGTACTCAGCTAACAGCTAAAAGCTAACAGCTAAAAGCTAACAGCTTTCATGCTTTGTTGTGTCCGCCAGGACATGTGGGTTATATGAAAGCCATCAGTTATCAGCCATCAGTTCTCTATTGTCAGCTTCCAGTAAACAATTGCAAACTTTCAGGCCGGATACCCCCTGCACTAAATTCATCAACATAAAAAAAACCCAGCTGTCCTTTTAATGGGACAAAGGGCAAAGGTTCAGCATTCTGCAGCACAAAGCCGAATTTATCCTCAAACCAGGGGCTGTCAGAAGCGGTGACACAGTCAACAAGGTCTGCAGAGCCAACGATACCGCCCCTTGGAAATTCATCAGTTTCAGGTAAGTTGACAATTTCCTTTGATTTGATTATTTGATACCCTTTTTTGTCAAAGGTGTATCCTGCATGAATCAGAAAACGGCCCCGGAATTTTGTTTTCCAGCTGCGGTTTTCAATGTCCTTATACCCGTTTACAATTAGCCATGCCCATGGTTGTCTTATGCTTAGCGCTTTCATTTTCATTTCAGGGCGCATTTTTTTTCAAGGAAGGCAACTGACTGGGACAGGGAAAATGCCAGAATAAAATAGAGCAGGGTGATGGTAATCCAGATTTCAAAGGTTAAAAAGGTGGCAGCCATCAATGACATATTTCAATATGCCCCCATTGCCGCGCCTTGAAGACGGACTAACCTCCACATTCACTCAGGGCGGCGCTTCAGTTCTCTTGAAAGCATGGAGTAAGACCATTCCTTTCCTGTGATGGTTTTAAAGCCCTGATTTTTCAACAGGGTAACGATTTTTTTCCGGGGAGTGCCCTGGTTCACCTGATCCACTGCAAACGCCATGGCTTTTTCAAATTGTTCTTTGTAGGTCTCTTTTACAGAATGCTCCATAAGAACTTGATTGTTTTCCGTACCGTTCTCAGCAGGATAAGCCGGAGGGCGAACTTTTTTTTGTTTTTTGGCCTTGACCCGTTCAGGGGTCATTTCCCTGTACACTGGACAGTAGTCATCGCAAAGTGCACCAAAGGGGTTGTTCTCCCGCAGGCAGACAAACTCAACCTCAGATCTGTAAATATATTTGATATTGCCCTTTGTACTGTGGCGTATTCTCGAGGGGGAACTTGAGGACAGCCAGGCAAGCTCGCTGACACAATAATCAAGCATCCATTCCCGGCACTGATCTGCTGAAATCTGCGCGTATCTGAACCAGGATGCAATAAACTGCGTTATGTCCTGGCGGGAAGGTCTGCCGGCGGGATCAGGAAAACGGTCCTTGACAAGACCAT
>JAYEJJ010000142.1:0-45167 GCA_034660495.1 Thermodesulfobacteriota bacterium
ATACTATCAGCTATTTTGATCGCAATAGCCATGAATTCAATGGAGACTTTATAAACATCTATTTTTTCATGATCTAACATTATGAATTATTACTCCGTTTACGTTTACGAGCACGAGCACGAGCACGAGCACGTATAGGACGGGTCTTGGACCCGTATCCGGACTTTCAGTCCTTAATTTCAACCCACCGTCTTTAGACGGTGGTTGTTGAGTTATTGCTTTAACGTGATGACCAAAAATAAACATAAATATATTTTACTCGATAATCAAAATCATCCAGGATCCAGTCCCAAAGACCTGATCATCGAGTTGTGACCTGCTATTGGGCGCCGGCCTCCTGGGCAAAACTGAGATCAATGAATTTGTTGAGATCAATCAGGCTGGTCATGATATTCATTTCATCCATCATATACTTTTGAATTATTTCAAAGTCATCCATGCGGGGCATGAGCTCTCCTGTGGTGATGCGATCCGCCGGTTCTGTCAAGACCCGCTGGATAACGCTTTTTTCCTGGGAAAGAAAGTCGGCACCAATGGAGGCGGCAGGTTCGGGTTGAGCATCCACAGCCAGGCCCGATCGGACAAAACTTCTTGTCAGCTCAAGCACAGCATCGGGATATTTTTCTATTATATGGTTCTGCATGACAAAGACACAGCAGGGGTGTCCCGGCCAGAGATCCTTGGACAGAAACACCTCTTCTCCAAGTCCTGAGGTAATCACCTGGGATCCAATGGGTTCGGCAACGATAAATCCGCCGATCTCCCCTTCTTCATCGTATTGGAGGGCTTCAGGCATCTGAAAGGGGGCCACCACCTCCAGGGTGACATCAACCCCGGGATCTACTGCTCTGCCGGGTTTAAGGCCTTTTTCCGCAAGCAGCTTATGAAAAAGCATATTGTGTATGGACAATTGGTAGGGAATCAATACGGTTTTTCCGGCAAAATCTTCTATCTTTTCTATATGGGCTTTTTTGTTTTTCACCAGCAGGCTGCCGGATTTGTGGGTCAGCAGCAGCAGCCTCAGATCAACACCGGATTTAAACAGATCCATGGCAGTGGGGGCAAGTATAAACGCGCCGTCAAGGGTCTTTGCTGCAAGGGCGTCGGCCACCTCATTCCATCCGTTTTTAAGTACAGGTTTTAAACTGCAGTGGGCAAAGGTCTCCATCCCTTTTTTAAGCTTCAGGTCTGTAACGCCAAGTATAAGATGATCGGTGATCTTGAGGTGACCAATTTTTAAAACGGGTTTATCCGCCATAGAATTTACCTCCTGGGTTTGTATGGTCTCATGGAAATGCCCTTTTTCAGCAACTATAAGGTATATTTGATTTCAGTGTCAACAGGAAAGGCTGAATATTTATTTTTTAAACTCGGTTATCAAGTTTTTATGGAAGGGCCGATTAAGAGCCCCCAGCGGTTACCTGTCAGGAACATTGAGAACCGAGTAAAAGATCCCCTTGTCCCTGCGCTGTGCAGCCTTTAATGGCAGGAACGGGACAAAAAAAATGCGGCCAGGTCAAGATCCCCAGGCTCGGTTATTTTTATATTTTTCCTGACCCCCTCTGTGATAAACACTTTTTCCCCCATCTGCTCCACCAGGGCCCCGTCGTCCGTAGCCAGAACCCCTGTTTCTGCAGCCTTTCTGTGGGCCCTGAGAATTAAATCCAGATCAAAGGCCTGGGGAGTCTGCACCTGAAACAGATGTCCCCTGTTCACTGTACTGCGGACAAAACCGTCATGGTCAGCTTTTTTTATGGTATCGGTAACAGGCAGACCCGGTACACAGGCCCTGTGTCTTACAGCCCCTTTGATACACCGCTCCAGGAGCAGGTGACCTGCAAAGGGACGAACCCCGTCATGGATCAGCACGATATTCTTTTTCCCGGGATCAACCTTGAGTGCAAGGGCTTCAAGGCCGTTTAAAACTGAATTCTGACGTTCTTTACCGCCGCAGACCAGCTCTACCCGGGTGTCAATCCCCATGGGCTTTAAAATGGTAGTAAGGCAGAAATTATGATCTTTTTCAGGAACAACAAGCAGGATATCGTGGACACCAGGATTGTTTGCAAAGGTCTCAAGGGTGTGCTGCAGAACCGGGCGGCCGGCCAGATCCATATACTGCTTTTTTTGTTCAGCGGACATGCGACACCCTTTTCCACCTGCAAGGATCAGGGCGGAGATCCTGTATTCCTGAAACTCGCAGGAGTTATAAGGGCAGGACATTATAATTCACCTTGACGTCATTTCTCACTTGATGATCAATTTTTTTAATGGGGTCAAACACTATCTCAAATAGGACAATTCCCTGGGAAGCGGGACCCCTTTTCCCATGGAGTCTTCGGCATAATTGACAGCGGCAAGCACCTCAATATCCGCCAGGGCCCTGACATCTCCATGAAATTCAACCTCCTGAATATTCTCCTTTTTTATCTTGCCGCCGGCCCACTGTATATCAAGAACACTGGCTGCATCAAATCTGTCCCCTTTGACAACCATTTCCACTTCACCGCCATAGTGCTGAACAATTTTTGCCACAAGCAGGCTGGGTCTGCTGTGAAACCCCCTTTCCCGGGGAATCCCCACAACAATGGAAGAGCGGTCAATGTTCTCGTTTAAAATATCAACGACAATGGCCTTACCATTGGAAAAAAAATGACGGACATAAAAAAGGCCGTAATTAACAGCGCGGTCCAGCAATATATCAGGATCAATGATTTCAGATAAAGACTCACTCACACTTTTGTATTTGCTCTTGTAGGATACATCGTGGAGGTGGCGCTCATAAAAATGAAGCAGCCTGCCCACAACCTGAAGAATATGAAAGGCAATGGAAAAATGACTTCTAAGGGCCCGAAGCTTTGGCGTTCCTGTCTGAAAATCCCCGTGGACCACATAGGAATCAAAGGCGGACTGGAGGTTGTGGACCAGCATTTCAATGCGCCTGATGGCCACCTCATTGACGCTGTCCGGAACAAAGGTTCTTATGGTCCTGCTGTCATAGCGTTCATAAAAGGAAAATTGCTCAAAATCAGCAATAATCTCCAGAAATTCACTGGCAATCACCGTTAAATTCTTTTTCTGTCTTTCCCGGTTGTCAAAATCATCTATATTATGCTCCAGCATCATCCCTGTGGATATACTGGGAAAAAACCGAACATCATAACCAAATTTTGGAACATCTATGCCCAGATTTTCAGCTTCACTGATGATCACAGGGGCGGCCAGCCTGAGGGAATCCTGAATCATCATCAGTGTATCTTTTGATTCAAGTTCAAATGTCTTCTTTTCCTTGAGATGGTAAAATTCCAGGCGGTTTACAATATGCTTCTGGGAATACCCGGCCAGGGAAAGATGGCGCACTGCTGCGGTCAATTCCCTGTAAAACACCCATTGGTAATTGTGTTTGGCCCCGTGAAAATCAAGAAAATCCTCCAGTAAATGGGACGCTGTGATTAATTTGGAATACAGCTTTTTACTCAACACGGAAAGAGAGGAATCCGTATCAATTATAAAACGGATGCACTTGAGGTATTCAAAGGAAAAAAGATCCACCTTATGCTTAAAGGAGATGTCAGCGGCTGATGTCATATATAAATTTTACCCTGATGGCCTCCCTTTTACTCGATCATCAAGTTTTTTGAATAGCACCGCCCCCAGCGGTTGCCTGTCATGAACGAGAACGACGGCGGACTTTTACCCTTGAACCATAATTCAGCCATTACATCACATCCTGCTGGGTTTCAGAAATGGCCTGATTGATTTTTTCTGACAATTCTTCAGGAAGCCCTTCAATATCAACATTTAAAAATCCCCTTACAATGGTTGACACGGCCTCGTCCTCATCAAGGCCCCTGGACGTGAGGTACTCGATTTCATGCTTGTCGATTTTACCCACAGCTGCTTCATGGGACATTTCAACATCGGGGGTATACCCTGAAAGCTCTGGTATGGCGTGGAGAAGACCGTCTTTGAGGATAAGCCCCTTGCACTCCAGATGTCCTTTCACGCCTGCCACCTTTGCCCTGATATGCCCCCGGGAAATAATGGTGCCTCCGGCGGCAATGGCCCTGGAGATGATTTCAGTCCTGGAGCCAGGCCCGTTAAGTTCCACAACAGATCCAATGTCCATGTATGTTCCCTGGCCTGCTACCAGAATACTGTTAAACAGTCCTGTTGCATCCTTTTCAAGCATGATGACAGGATTGGATTCAATATACCCCACAGGCTTCAGAGAAATATAATTGGAAATAAAGACCCCGCCTTCTTCCACATGCACTTTGGTTTTGGGCCGCACATCTACCTTTTCTCCCCAGTTGTGGATCATGGTATACTTCAGCACAGCCCCTTTTTTAACATAAAACTCGGAAAGACCGATGTGAAGACCGGAACTGACATGGGAAGCAGTGGAGCACCCTGTAATGATATTAATGGCTGAGTCTTCTTCTGCAATGACAATATTATGAACATTCTGGGAAAATTTATCTTCTGCAATGTGAAGACAGGTCTGCACGGGTTTTTCTACTTTAATCCCTTTTTTTGACCTGATAAAGAAACCGTCCAGCCTGTTGTTTTTCAAGGGTCTGCCAATATCATCCATGTCTGGATCAAGCAGTTTCCAGAAATAATCCCCAAGCCAGGGAAACGCCTCAATGGCCCTGGAAACCGGCTGAACATCAACGCCTTTTAGGGATTTTGAGCAGTGAATAAGAGAGGCATCCTTTTGAATAAAGGTGCCTGATCTTAAACAATCAGATGTCTCTATCCCCACCTTTACCAGTTCCTGGGCATCCTTTTCGGACATGCTGCCAAGGGTTTCAAGATATTCATGTTTTTTTGCCTGATTGGTATAGGCAGAAAAATCAATTTTTTTTTTATCCAGTTCCCTGTCTATACTGAACATCCAACACACTCCTCATATCCGTATTCTCTGATCCATTTCAAAATTTCCCTTGCATTCCGGGAACACCTGAGTTCGCCTTTGTAAAGCACCACCCCTCTGTCTGCTGTAATATGATCCAGGATATGTCCGGTATGGGTGATCACAAGTCCTGATTTTGTCTTCTCAGGGGGATGAAGCTGCCTGCAGGATGGAAACTTTTCAATGCCCCTGTTTAAAAGGGAATTGATGTTTTTGCCAAGGAGTGAAATAGACTCCAGATCCACTCCGGATTCGGGTTCATCCAGGAGGAGAAGGTCGGGCTGCTGGGCGGTAAGCTGAAGCAGTTCTGATCGTTTTATCTCACCTCCGGAGAGATTTTCATTGACGTCCCGTTCAAGAAAATCCTCGAAATTTAATTTTCTGGACATGGCATCCACATCGATTTGCCTTCCCATGGCGCATATTTCAACCATTCGCCGGGTGGAAAGCCCGTTGATTGTGGGAGGCCGCTGATAAAGAACCCCAATACCGCGCCTTACCCGTTCATAAACCGGAAGATCTGTAATATCTTCCCCCTTGAACACGATCCTGCCCCGGGTGACCCTGTATCCGGAAAACCCCATGATGGTCATCATCAAAGACGTTTTTCCCGACCCGTTGGGGCCGAACAGAATATGGGTTTCTCCATGGGGAATATGAAGATCAATGTTTCTTAAAATCTCCTGCCCGCCGACTTCCACTTTCAGCGACTCAATTTTCAACATAAAAACAATTCCTTTGTCTTTCCTGTAATTCGATCATCAAGTTTTTTGAATATCACCGCCCCCAGCGGTTGCCTGTCAGGAACGAGAACGACGGAGGCAACCGCTGGGGCCGGCGCTCAGTCCTTCCATCAAAAATTAATAACCGAGTGTAAAGCCGGAAAAAAAGGCCTGCACACCCTGTTAAAAGGGAACAGCCATGGGATAGAGGCCCACATACGACAATAAAAAAGGGGATATATACGGCTGGATCAGCCCGTAAGCCGAATTCTGTTCCCGGTTACCAGTTACCCGGTATCCGGGCAACGATTATTCATCTGGGATGCACGTTGCCGTACACCTCATGCGACCTACCCGAAAGCTCGGGCGGGCAGCCCTCAAACACTTTCCTATTTGGTCTTGCACCGGACGGGGTTTACCAAGCTTTTCCAGTCACCTGGAAAACTGGTGCGCTCTTACCGCACCGTTTCACCCTTACCCGAAAAAATTTCCGGGCGGTCTGCTCTCTGCTGCACTTTCCTTCACGTCGCCGTGACTCCACGTTATGGAGCGTCCTGCCCTGCGGTGTTCGGACTTTCCTCGAAATCACAAAGGATTCCGCAATCGTCTAGTCTGGTCCAGCCGTATCATCCCTGGATTCAACATGGTATAGTATTCTATTACACTGGGGACATAAAATCAAGTTCTTCCCTTTCTGCACCTCAATATAAAGCTGGGGGGGGATATTCATAAAGCAGCCCCGGCAGACCTCATCCCTGACCTCAACCACAGCCTTTCCCTCTCCTGACTCTGAGATCTCAAGGAATTTCTGGAAAAGTTCAGGGTCAAGGTGCTTTCCAATTTTTTCCCGCTGTGCTCTGTACTTCTCAAGGAGAATCCGGTCATGTTTCCCGTTTTTTTCAATTTTTTTCTGATCTGACCGGATATGGTCTTTTAACTGGTCAAATTCAGCTGTTTTTTCCCTGACCAGGACTTCCTCTGCCTCTTTTTTCTCAAGCATCTCAAAATATGAATTTTCAAGCCCTTCCTTTCTCTTTATATTGTCGTCAATTTCCCTCTGAAGGCTCTGGTATTCCTTGTTGGTTTTAACATACCTGAGATTTTCCCGGCTTTTGACGATTCTATCGTTAATCACCTGGATCTCTGCCTCGAGATCCCGGCACGCTGCACTGGTTTGGTTCAGTTCGTGTTCATGGCCCTTCAGCATTTTTTCAAAGGCTGTTATTTCTTTTTCAAGTTCTGCCTTTTCCAGTTCTATTTTTTCCAGCACTGATTCAATGCGAACGATCTCAGTTTCGCTTTGTTGAAGTCTGACAAGAACAGACATTTCCTCTCTGGTTATATCCCGCATAAAAATCCCCTGTATTATAATTGGCGGCTCAGCAGAAAATTCCCTGACCGCCTTTAAACAGCAGTGAACGGATCTGTTTCCTTTTCAAACCCCTTTACACTTAACTCAATCCCTGCCTGTGCCGCTGCCCTGTCCAGGCGTTCAACCATCAGGGCAATTGCTATATGTTCAGAAGCAAAGTGACCCACATCGATCAGGAGTTTTCCAGCCTGTTCAATATCCCTTGCCTCATGATACTTCATATCTCCTGTGATAAAAACATCTGCATCTGATTTGAGAAAAGCAGATGTCAGAGAACCGCCGCTGCCCGTGCATACCACGGCTGACCTGGGGACAGACTGTTTTTCTCCAGCCGTTCTTATCCCGGTACAGTTCAGCTTTTTTCCGATAAGCCCTGCCAGTTCACCCAGGGGTAAGGGGTCAGACAATTCACCCTGTCGGCCGATACCAGCCATGCGCTCGGTTTCAGAAGGGCTGTGGGGAAGAAAAGGCTTTAAGGTTTTAAACCCGACAATGTCTGCAAACAGATCATTAAGGCCGTTTTCCGCCTTGTCCAGATTGGTATGGGCCGATACTATGGATATTTTGTTAGTGGCACAGGCCATAACCACCCTGCCCGGCATTTTATCAAATTCAATCTGCTTTACTGGCCGGATCATCAGGGGATGATGGGTCACCACCACATTTGCCTGCCAGAGAACAGCCGCCTGGATCACCTCCATGGAGGGATCAAGGGCCACAAGGACCTTATCTGCCGGCCAGTTCATCTCCCCTGCCTGAAGCCCTGAATTGTCCCAGTCTTCAGCAAGGGAAAAAGGCGCAATACCATCAACCAGATCCAGAATTGTTTGAATTGTCACATGCATAGATTCCCCCTTGAAACAAAAAAAGCGTGGTCTGCATCCCTGTGCATCCACGCTTTGTTTATCTCTTCCAAATCCGCCTGTCTCCAGCAGATTTGTATCTTATATAAAACCCAAAATTTGAAATTTTCACATACAAACTAAAAAATTCCATCATTTGATTGACTGCATTGCCATATTATCGTTTTCACCAGCTAAAATAAAAAACGATTCCCCTTGTCTTTATGGTGGGCCCACCTGGATTCGAACCAGGGACCGACCGGTTATGAGCCGGTGGCTCTGCCAAACTGAGCTATGGGCCCTGCTCCCATAAGCAAACTATGGAAGTTTTATATATTCTGATGAAAAAGTCAATGTTTAATTTTCAATAAAGCTCTTTAATTTCCGGCTCCGGGTGGGATGCCTTAATTTTCTCAGGGCCTTGGCCTCGATCTGGCGGATTCTCTCGCGGGTGACTGTAAAATCCTTTCCCACCTCTTCCAGGGTATGATCTGCTTTTTCACCTATGCCAAACCGCATGCGCAGCACCTTTTCCTCCCTTGGGGTGAGTGTGGCCAGCACCTTTCTGGTCTGCTCGGCAAGGTTCAGATTAATGGCGGCATCCGAGGGCTGGGAAAATTTCTTGTCTTCAATGAAATCGCCAAGATGGCTGTCCTCCTCCTCTCCTATGGGTGTTTCAAGGGAAATAGGCTCCCTGGCTATTTTCAATACCCGCCTGACCTTGTCAAGGGGAATCTCCATTTTTTCAGCTATTTCTTCAGGAGAGGGTTCCTTGCCCATTTCCTGTACCAGGTATCTTGATGTTCGGATCAGCTTGTTAATGGTTTCAATCATGTGAACAGGAATACGTATGGTGCGTGCCTGGTCGGCAATGGCCCGGGTAATGGCCTGGCGGATCCACCAGGTGGCATAGGTGCTGAATTTGTATCCCCGCCGGTATTCAAACTTGTCCACCGCCTTCATCAGACCGATATTCCCTTCCTGAATCAGATCCAGGAACTGAAGGCCTCTGTTGGTATACTTTTTTGCAATACTGACCACCAGACGCAGATTTGCCCGGACCAGCTCGCTTTTGGCATTTTTAGCCCATAACCGGCCCTTGTCTGCCCCTTTGATAATTTTTTTCAGGGCAGTGGCATCCCCCTTGATTTCAGCTTTCTTCATCATGACCTGGTTGGTGATGGCAGTGAGATCCTGGTGCAGCACCTCAGCTTTTTCCCGGGAGAGCGCACTGCGCTCAACGGCCCAGTCGATAAATTCGTCAGCCTGATCAAGCTTTGAAAGCATCTCATCTTTTCTGGCTTTGAAGAGTTTTGCACACTCCTTGAAAAAATCATCCATGGTATCAAACCAGTGAATATCTGCTCTGATCCGCTTTTCAATTTTTTGGGTGACCCCGGTTTCAAACCGCCAGGTCTTGAGATGATGGTAGATCTTTTCATTATTGCTGCGTATGGCGGTCTGTATCTTCCTTTTTTCAGAAACCTCAAGATTGCCGCCCAGCAGCGTATCCCTTTTTTCCTGATTGTCGGCATGGAGTTTTTTGATGGCAGAGATATCCTGCATGAACTTTTCCACTTTTTGGGTTTCATCCACCAGGGCATATCCCTCATCCACATCCCTTAAAACGCTTTTTACTCTTAAATGGGGCTCTTTTCCACCTTCCTGCTGCATTTCCATATTAACGCCCAGGTTTATAATACTCTGCACTGCCACAGGACTTGCCAGCATAGCCTTTAACACCTCATGCTCACCAGCTTCTATTTTTTTGGCAATCTCGATTTCACCTTCACGGCTTAAAAGGGTTACCATGCCCATCTCCCGAAGGTACATCTTCACCGGGTCTGTAACCGTGCCAAACTCCATGTCTGCAGATGCTTTCCGGGCCGTGGAAGATTTCAGCACCGCGTCATCGCCTTTGCAGTGGTCTGCAGACCCATTGCTCCCGGTATGGACTGCCTTTTTTGCTGCCTGTATATGTTTTTCTGACTGTTCATTGTTGTCTTTCCCCGCCTTTTTCACCCCAGGCCCGACGTCGGCCTCTTCATTCTCCACAAGGGTGATGCCGAGGTACTGAAACTTTACCATGATATCATCAATCTGATCAGAAGACTTTATATCATCAGATATGGCCTCATTGATTTCGGAATAGGAGAGACAACCCTGTTTTTTTCCCTTTGCAATCAGCTCTTTTAATCTTTCTTTGGAAACAGCTTCATTCTCCATTGAGTCAACCGATTCTGCTGCCATAAATTATGCCCCCCAAAGGCTTATTGTTTTTCATAACCATGTAATTTTCTAACCTCCATCTGCCGCCTGGCCAGCAGCTCCAATGAAAGTTCCAAATTACCCCCCTGTTCAGCTTTTCTTATTTTGTCTGCCAGATTATTATCGGTTCTGCTCCTGATTTTTGCAATTCGATTCATTAAAGATACAGATTTTTCATATAAATTGTCTACCCCGGGAACCTCCATCACAGCAATGCCTGCAATCAATTCCTGATCCCCGCTGTCCCCGGCACCGGCCATGAGATCTGCAACAAGCGCATGGCCGGCTTTATCCGACCCGGCCACACGCCTGCCAAGCTGTCCCAGTCTGTCTGAATAAAAAAAATCCAGAATATGTCTCTCAATTATCTCACGTCTGATCTCCGGGCACTGGAGCATCATGGAAATCATCTGCATTTCCCTTTTATCTGATTTCAGTCCGGTTATATTATTTTCTCTGCCATTATCATCTGCAGCAGCAGTTTTGGGCTGACAGTGTCTGACTTTTTCAAGCACTGCTGTTTCGTCAACACCCAGACGCTGGGATATGTCTCTTATATACAGGGATCTTGCCGCCCTGTCTTCTACCTCGGCAAGCCGCGGCGTGATCTCATCAAGAATCTTAATTTTTCCTTCAATGGAAAGCCCGTGTTTTTCAACGGCCAATGCCATCAGAAAGGGAATAACCCCCACGGCTTTTTCAGCAAGGGCTTCAAAAGCTTCTCTGCCGTACTCAGACACAAAAGCATCCGGGTCCATGCCTTTGGGCAGCACAAGGATTCTGAGATCAACCCCGTGACGGGCAAATATACCCACGCTGCGCCTGGCTGCATTTACCCCGGCCGCATCTGAATCAAACACCAGCACCATTTTCAGCGCATAGCCTTTGAGAATTCTCACATGCTCCTCTGTTAACGCAGTGCCAAGGGTTGCCACAGCATTTTTAATACCGTTCTGATACAGGGAAATAAAATCAAAATACCCCTCAACGATAAACACATGTTCCTGCTGCCGGCAACAGGTCTTGGACTGATGAAGCCCGTAGAGAATCCTGCTTTTACTGTAAACAGGGGTTTCAGGAGAATTCAGGTATTTGGGCATGGCATCATCCATCACCCTTCCGCCGAACCCTGCCACCTGCATGTTTATATCAAAAATCGGAAAGATGATCCGGTTTCTGAACCGGTCATAATATCCGCTGCCCTGTTTTTTCGGCAAAACCAGGCCTGATGCCTCAGCCAGATGTTTCCCTGTTTTCTCCTGCCGGAAAAAATGAACAAGACCCTCCCAGGCATCCTGGGCAAACCCGATATGAAACAGATCTATGGTCTGCTGGCTGATCTTTCGTTGTCTGAGATATGCTCTGGCCCGTTCGGCGCAGGTACTGTGTTTCAATGTATTGGAAAAATAATCCATGACCCGGGCGTTGAGCCGGAAAAGGCCCTCCCTGAGCACCATCTTTTTTTTGACTTCAGGGTTGACAGGCCCTGTTTCAATGTCAATGCTGTATTTCCTGGCAAGCATGGTAACGGCCTCGGGAAAGGAAATCCCATGGTGCTTCATCAAAAAGGTAATCACATTCCCGCCTGCACCGCAGCCAAAGCAGTAAAACATTTTCTTATGGGCACTTACGGAAAAAGAAGGGGTTTTTTCGTTGTGAAACGGGCATATGCCAAAAAAATCCCTTCCTGATTTTTTTAATACAACCGATTCAGATATCACTTCAACAATATCAGCACGGTTTAAAATCTCCAGAATTTTATTTTCAGGAATAAACATATTCAGGGATCAGACTCCAAAAACAAAGTTAATATATTAAAATACCAAAAGAATAACTACTGGCATTTAATTGTCAATACTCTGCCTTTGCCATGTTAAACATAACCCTGCATAAAAAGTGATTTTGGGCTGTCAAAGACTTCCTTTTGAGGAAAGGACCGCTGTGATACCCGGGTCCAGAAAACAGGCCGCCTTAAGTGCTCTGCCTGTTGCCTTGAAAATTGATTCGAGGATATGATGCTCATTCTCCCCGTATGCTGTATTGATATGAAGGTTCATACCGGCCTGCACGGCCAGTGCGCGAAAAAATTCCTTTGCCAGATACGCATCAAAGGGCCCCTGCACTCTGATGATTTCTGGAAGATGATACACAAGATAGGGACGATTGGACAAATCTATATTAACCTTTGAAAAAGCTTCATCCATGGGCACTTCACCGCAGCCGTACCGGCTTACCCCTTTTCTGTCCCCCAAAGCGTCCGAGATCGCCTGACCCAGGACAAGACCTGTATCCTCAACTGTATGATGAAAATCAACATCAATATCCCCGGACACCTTTAAGTTAAGGTCAAAAAAACCGTGAACCCCAAACAGGGTAAGCATATGATCAAAAAAGGGAATCCGGGTTGTGACCTCTGTTTTACCGGAGCCGTCAAGGTTAATCTCTATCTGAACATCTGTCTCCTTTGTAACACGCTTCACCTGTGCTTTTCTTTCCATAAATGATTAACCTTGCAAATTTTTGAATCTTATTGTATAAATAATATTTTAAAAAAAAACAAATTTCTGCGCTGAATACGGATATTATAATTATACATTCAACAACACAGAGATGTCAAATATATTTTTTTAAGCATCCAAACCGGAAATAAACCTGGAATTTACCCTATGCGCCTAATATTAGAAGATGCCTTTAAGCTTAAAGGATCATACCATGACAAAATTATCTCACCTGAATCAACCATTGAAAATTTTAAACAGAATGCAGCCTCAGCCGGCATTGATATTCTGAAATCCACCCGGAGAATTGACAACAACCGTCTGGGTATTCCTGTATATTTCAGCCTGTGCGGCCATGATGCCCGGCAGATAACCGGCACCACAAAACAGATGGGCAAAGGGGCCAGTCCTGCCCTGGCCGAGGCCAGTGCGGTTATGGAACTGGCGGAAAGATTCAGTGTATATTCCTTTATGAACAGCCCCAAACATTTTATACAGGGCACCTATGACACGGTTAAGCCAAATGCCCTTCCCTTTTCCCTGATCGCACAATCCGTGAATGAACCTGAAGACAGTGACATGGCGCTTCTTGAAACGATTTTTTCAACACTTTCCTTAAAATGGACCACGGGATACAATGTATCAAGAAACCAGGAAATGCTTGTCCCCATGGACTGGTTTTTCATGATAAATGCATTTAACGGATCTTCAGCCGGAAACTGCAATGAAGAGGCCATCTGCCAGGGGGCCTGCGAGATTGTGGAGCGGCATGTATCCGCCTTAATCGACGGGGCAGGACAGGTCCCCCCATTTATTGATCCCTCGTCCATCACCCATCCGGTCACCAAAGCACTGGTTGATAAATTCACTCAGGCCGGCATCAAGCTTTTTATTAATGATTTTACCCTGGACATGGGAATTCCCAGCATCGGTGTACTTGCCTATGACCCGTACACCTTTCCCCATACCAGTGAAATAGTCTGGACCGCAGGCACAGGGACCAGCCCTGATGCTGCCCTGAACCGGGCCTTGACGGAAACGGCCCAGCTGGGCGGAGACTTTAACACAGGGTCAAACTATATGGTCAGCGGGCTTTCAAAATTTAAAACCTTTGAAGAGGCGGATTTTATCATCAATGCTGAAAAAAACAACACCTTGTTTTCCCGTTTAGGCAGCATGCCTGATATTTCAACTCCCAATATAAAAGAAGAAATCAGCGCCATCACCCGGGCCCTGACCAAAAAAGGCATGGAAATGCTCACCATCCAGACCACCCATCCAGATCTTTCAATGCCAGCCTTCTACACCATGATACCCGGTACAGCCTTCCGGGAAAGGGCAGAAAACAGCAGTGTTGCCATGTTTGCTGCAAAACATATCTGTGAAACCCTTCCCGCCCCCCGGGCCCTTGAAGAACTTGAAAAAATAGACCAGATTCTGCCGGACCTGTATTATATAAAATTTTATCTGGGCATGTGCCGCCTAAACATGGAAGAACCTGAAAAAGCCCTCACCTGCCTTGAAACGGCCATGACACTGGACCCGTCAGACCAGGATATGGCAAGCATATGCGCCTATGCCGGCGTCTGCCTGAAGGAAACCGGGGCCTATGAAAAAGCCCTTGACGTGCTTGAAAAAGGAATTGCAGCCGACAGGGACAGGGAGGATATCTACAACCTCATGGGGTTCTGCTGCTTTATGCTAAAAAAGCATAAGGAATCCATTGCCTGTTTTAAACAGGTGCTGACCCTGAATCCCGGTTCAGCCATTGATCATGCCAGCATTGCCTCCAACTACAGGGAACTTGGCAACAGCGAAAAAGCAGTTCAATATTATGAAACAGCCCTTGACCTGGACCCGGGCCTTGATTTTGCCCGGGAAAATCTGGAAAAGCTCAAAACAAACCCATAATTTCACAATCCCCAAGGGTATAAGATCTCTTACGGGGCAGAGGACCTGTTTTCCAGGTCATTTTCTCTTTGTTCCTTTAATTTCTCTTCCCGTAAGATCCCGTCCCGCCGGAGACTATGGATAAGCTTTTTTCTTTCGCAGTCCTGCTCTGTTTCACAGATCTGTGTTAAATACTTAAGATTATTCTGAATGGCCATGTCGTAAAGGTCTTTGTCTATCCCCCAGCGTTTTTTAAAATAAAAGCGGATATTTGAAGCAATATTTTCATAATTGTCCTTTAAACGCCGGCTTACGACATTGTCGTAAAACTCCCGGGTTTTGAACAAAAGCTGGGCTTCGGATTCATAAACAGATATACCGGCCTCTTCAAACTCCTGATACAGCAGAAACAATTTTTCAAGATAGGAGCGCTCAGCCATCTGGGCCAGCAGGTCTGCAGATCCAACGATTTTTCCAAGGAGTTCAACTTTTCTGGAAGAAAAAGGAATTTCCTTTGTATCCAGATTTAAATTGGTGGTTTTAATCATATGGCCGCAATCCAGAATTTTACCGGCAGAACCCCCTTTTTTTGACAAATATTCCCGCATAAATGCAGCACTTCTTTTTTCATGGCCCAGGGTGTGCTTTGCTCCGGTCCCCTCAAGATCATCCTGGGTCTGAATAAGCCCTGAATCATGAAACAGGGCAGCCAGAAGTCCTGTCAGAATATTGTCATGATCAAACACAAATCTGTTTTGCATGCAGCCGCAGATAAGGCGTGCCGTGGTCAGGGCAACCATTATGGTGTGATCCAGATCATGGTACCGGGTATTGGAGGCCCTGTATCCCGGGTAATCCCCGTTAAAAAGGCGGATAATATCCTGAAATGCTGACCGATACTCATCAAGGATTCTGTCCGCACCAAGCAGTTGAATTATCTCGGAGATCTCTTTAAATCCGGATTCCGGGTCCTTCTTATTGATCACATCGCTGAAGTTCTGATCTCCCATACATGAATTCTCCTTTACACCAAAAGCCTGTATCCCCCCAAAAAAACCGGGTCACCCTTTGTATTTCTCCTGAATTGCCCTGATCACAGGCAGGATTTTGAAAAAAACACTTACCAGCTCAGGTTCAAAATGTTTTCCTGATTCTGACTCAATAATGTCAAACACGCGTTCCTCGGACCAGGCAGATTTATATGACCGTTTTGAAATCAGTGCATCGTAGACATCCGCCAGGGCAACGATCCTGGCATAAAATGGAATGTCTTTGCCCTTTAAGGGCTTCCCGGCTGCAATTTCCGGGCGTGTTAAATCAGGAAGGCTGCCGGGATACCCGGTACCATCCCATTTTTCATGGTGATACAGGGCAATGTCACAACTTGCCTTATCAAAGGAAGAGGTGTCATTGATAAACAGCTGGCCGCCGTATACGGTATGCAGTTTCATGATTTCAAATTCATCCCTGGTCAACCGGCCCGGTTTTTTCAAAATATGATCCGGAATCCCGATCTTTCCCACATCATGGAGCATGGCCGCCAGCCGGATCTCATCCCTGCCTTTTCTCATCTCCTTGTAGTCCACGTGATTTTTAAAGGCCCATTCCTGAAAAATTTCTGCTGAAAAAGCCCCCACTCTCTGAACATGGGCTCCGGTTTCAGTGGGATCCCTGAGTTCAGCCATTTTCACCATTCTCAGAATCAGTTCACGGTACATTAAACCGCGCTCAATGGCCACTGCAGCATTATTGGAAAACAGGGGCAGATACTCCTGAATCTCATCGGAAAACCACACAATTTTCCCTTGTGCATCCCTGGCATTGATCAGCTGCATCACCCCCACCAGATCGTTCTGGAGGGTAGTTAAGGGCAGGGTCAGCATGGAAACGGTTTTATACCCCGATTTTCTGTCATATTCTGAATTAAAGGTGTAGGGGCGGTCTTTGGGTATGGCATAGGCATTATCAATAACTATTTTTTCCCTGTTCAGGGCCACATACCCCACAATGGATGTTTCATCAACGGGCACTGAAAAATCAACATAAAGGGCCTCTCGTCCCTGATCTTCCCTGAAAAGGGTATCATTGTGAACATAACCAAACCGCAGCCTGTCTTTTTCAGCAACAAATATAGAACCGGCATCAGCAGATGAGAACCGTCTTGCCTTATAGAGAATCTGGTCTAGAATGGAATCAACATCTTTGAGGTGATTTATTTTTTCAATGGTTTCAAGCACAGTGCCTATGATCTCGTTATTGAATGTATTTATTTTCTGAACCATTTCTGTGCATCCTTAATTTTTTTTTATGAAATCCATCAGCCGTCAGTACTCAGCTAAAAGCTAAAACTCGGTTATCAAGTTTTTATGGAAGTGCCGATTAAGAGCTCCCAGCGGTTGCCTGTCAGGAACATTGAGAACCAAAGGAGATCAGACTTTTTCCCTGCCAGGCGTTGCGACAATCAAGCTGTTTGAGGACCAGTGGCCGCAGTGCCGCCGATTTTTAGCCTGGCAGGGAACGAGTCCTCCGTCGTTCTCGTTCCTGACAGGCAACCGCTGGGGGCGGCGGTATTCAAAAAACTTGATGATCGAGTTTTATAACCTTGATTCCATGTAATCCACCCCGTTTTTAAAAATCTGCCTTCCGCTGGTGACACAGGATTTTAAAGGAATTCCCTGCTGTTTCAGACTGTCTTTCTGCCTGATCCAGTCTGGGTGGTTGGTAACATCGGTAAAGGCCTCAGGATGGGGCATAAGACCGAAAATCCTCCCGCCGGGATCGCAGATACCGGCAATATCATCCAGAGAGCCGTTGGGATTTAAAGGGAATCGTCCTGAAGCAGGCCTGCCAGTTTCATCAGCATACCTTAATACAATCTGTCTGTTTAAGGCCAGTTGTTCCATAATATCAGGGCCTGCAACAAATTTTCCCTCACCGTGGCGTACCGGCAGATCCAGACGATCAAGTCCCCTGGTAAACACGCAGGGGCTTTGCTGATCTGTTTTAAGATGCACCCAATGGTCTCTGAAATTTCCGCAGTCATTCCAGGTCAGCGCCACTGTACGGTCCTGATACCTGCGGTTCAATCCCGGAAGCAGCCCGAGATTGACCAGGGTCTGAAACCCGTTGCATATCCCGATGATCAGATTGCCCCTGTCAATAAAGGAAAGAAGCCGTTCTCCCATGTGATTTTTCAATTTCAGGGCCTGAAGCACCCCGGCCCCGTGGTCATCTCCCCAGCTGAACCCCCCGCCAAAGGCAAGGATGTGAAAATCTTCAAGTTTTTTATCACCGCGGATCAAATCGTTGATATGCACCCTTTCAGCAGATGCCCCGGCCAGTTCAAAGGCATGGGCGGTTTCCATATCACAATTCAATCCAAATCCCGTCAGAACAAGGGCTTTAACTCTTTTTTTCATACCATATCCCCCAAAGGCTTTGAAAAAGCGCTTTCAAGCGTTTCAATGGGAATATCTGCCAGCTCTTCCCTGTTAAGCCCTTTAATCTTCATATTTGCATGATCATCCGTTAGTTTTCCTGCCCGGGAACAGGGCACCCCCTTGAATAATTTCTCGAACAATGCCTGGTTTTCCGGTAAAATACTGACAATAAAACGCCCGGCAGATTCGGAAAACAAAACCCTGGCATTGTTCAGCTGCCCGCGGCTGTCATCTGCCGGCACCCGGGACATATCCAGTTCCAGCCCAAGCCCCCCTGCCATGGCAGTCAGGGCAAGATGAACCCCAAGCCCCCCCCTTGCCACAGCATGGGCCGATGCCACGATTTCCATATCAATGGCCTTTTCAAGGATTTTATACATCACCTTAAATGAATTAAAATTCACTTCTGGGACATTCAGGCCGATTTTTCCAAGAAGATCATAGTATTCTGAAGCGCCCAGCTCATTTCTGGTATCCCCCAGGATATAGATTAGATCTCTGGAATGTACAGGTTCCATGGAAATGCATTTTGCCACATCATCAATCACTGAGGTGGCGGAAAACTGAACCGTTTCCAGGGCAGACACTTTAATGGATTCACCATACTTCCCTGGAAGGTGACCGTCTACGTACATGGAGTCCTTGCCGGAAAGAAGGGGGATTTCACAGGCCAGACAGGCCGCCTTCAATGCCCTGCAAGCCCTTACCAGCTGAGCTGCCTTGAATTTGCCGTCTGGATTTTTAACCCTGTCAAATTGTATGTCAGGCCAGCAGAAATTATCCACACCGCCGATATTATCCAGACGTCCCCCCACTGATAGAATGCGGCGAACCGCTTCATCTATGGTGCATGTCATCATGTGAAAGGCATCAATCTTTGAATACCAGGGCAGAAGCGCCTGGGAAAAGGCCAGCCCCTTTCGTGAATCAAGCACCGGCCGTATTACCGAGGCATTTGAGGGAATATTTCTGTTTACACCCACAAGGGGCTTGATCACGCTGCCTCCCTGAACCTCGTGATCGTATTGTCTTATAATCCATTCCTTTGAACAGATATTGGGCCTGGAGAGCATGTCACATATAAGCCCATGAAAATCTCTGACAGGCCCGATAACGGGTTCTGTCAACCCCCTGAGCTCAGGGGACAGCCAGGTGGCATCAAACTCCCAGTCTGGAAAGCCCTTGTCCATGAGATCCATGTCCACACAGGCACAGATCTGTTTATTGTACATAATGCAGAGCTTGCCTGTATCTGTATATTTTCCAATGACCGTGCTTTCAACCTCGTGTTTTTCTGAAAGGGCCATGAACCTGTCTATATGGTCAGGTTTAACAGACAGGGTCATTCTCTCCTGGGACTCGGATATCCATATTTCCCACATGTCAAGGCCTTCATACTTTAAAGGCACCCTGTCCAGCCATACCTCGCACCCATTGCTTATCAGAGCGGATTCGCCCACGGAAGAGGAAAGACCGCCGCCGCCGTTATCCGTGATAAACTGATAGAGCCCTTCATCCCTTGCCTCAAGGAGAAAATCATGCATTTTTTTCTGGGTATAGGGATCACCGATCTGAACATGACCGGCAGGTGTATGTGCCGAATAACTCTCTGAAGAGGCCGTAACACCGTGAATGCCGTCCTTCCCTACCCTTCCGCCGCTCATCACAATAAATTCCCCGGGAGACGCTTCTTTTTTATGGCTTAAAGCGCCCTTGATTTTTGAGGGCATAATTCCAAGGGCCGTCACAAACACCAGACTCTTGCCCATGTACCCGGGATCAAACAGGGTCTGACCAAATGTGGTGGGAACGCCGCTTTTGTTTCCGCCGTCCCGGACCCCCTCAACCACACCGTCAAGAAGCCTTCGGGGATGCAGGGGGGGCTTTAACGGTCCCCTGTAATTGATATCTCCCACACAGAAACCAAAACTGCCCATGATCAGCCGTGATCCCAGGCCTGTTCCCATGGGATCGCGGTACACGCCCACAATGCCGGTGATGGCCCCGCCGTAGGCCTCCATATTGGAAGGGGAATTGTGAGTCTCTCCAGTGATCACATAATTGTACGCTTCATCAAACCTGCCGATACCGGCATTGTCCCAGAGCACGGAAACCACCCAGGATTTTTTTTCCTTAAGGGCAAGGGTGGGTTCCTGAATAAAGGTTTTAAACAGGCTGTTTTCAAGGGACATTTCCTGGGTTTCAAGATCATGATACCTGAAAATTCCCCTGAATGTATTATGGTTGCAATGGTCGCTTCTGGCCTGGGATATATACTCCAGTTCCACATCTGTTGGATCGCACAGGCCGACCTTTTTTCTGTCTGCCAATACGTTTCTGTCCAGAAAATACGCCCGTATCACCGGTATATCACTGGGATTCAGGGCAAGATTTCTCTGGTCGCTGATCTGTTTCAATGCTTCATCAGTGGCAATACTGATGGTCTTAAACTCGGGATCATGATTGATCACCACCCGGGCCACAGTGGCTCCAGCCCCGGTTTCCCTGTTCCAGTCCTGTTTTGACATCACCCGCCACTGCTGGATAATTGGATTGGACAGAAGCTCTGTTGCCAGTTTTTCAATATCGGACTGATTCAGATGCGCCCCTTTTATGCAGTACCGCTTTGAGGTATACACCCCCTCCCCTGGTTTAAACTTGCGGCCCAGAAGATCTTCAATGGCTTCTACCGCAGTGCTGGCCGGATTGTCCCGGACGCCGGGGCGCAGCCCAATCCACAGGCACCAGTCAAAATCAAGATCAAGGGGACTCAGGGAAGATATATGAATCACCGGATTGGTCAGAATTTCATCTTTTATCCGTTCAAGCGCTTGTAAATCAAAATCCCCTTCAATGGTTACAAGACTTACGCTGCGCACATCTGACATTTCGATTTTAAAATATTCAAACGCCTTTTTTCTAAGGCTTTCTGCTTCTGCATCAACCAGTTCAGGCTGTAATGCCACCTCTATGCAGGAGATCATGTTACCCCCCTTTCACTATCCTGATAATGTCATTATAAAAAACAAAGACCATCAAAGCAACAAGAAGGGCCATGCCGAACTGATTGGACTTTTCCCGGAATTTATGGCTGGCGGCCCGGCCCCGGACAGCTTCTATGGAGAAAAAAAGCAGATGCCCCCCGTCCAGAACAGGAACAGGAAAAAGGTTGATGATGCCAAGGTTGATACTTAACATGGCAATAAAAAAGGCAAAATTCGCCATCCCTGCCTCTGCCTGCTCCCCTGCCATCTGGGCGATCATTATGGGACCGCCCATGTTTTCAGAGGAAACTGCACCGCTGATCATTTTTACAACGGATAAAATGGTCAGCTCAACAATCTCCCATGTTTTTCTGCACCCTTCATAAAATGCCTGACATGGATTCAGGGGTATTTGAACCATGTCCCCAGAGGCTGAAATACCGATCATATACCGGTCAATGGTTTCACCGAAAATATTTTTCACCTTTTTGGCCTCGGGCAGCAGTTCAACCCCAAAGGTCTCATAATTGCGGGAAATAAGGATTTCCACAGGTTCCCCTGTGCCGCTGCTGATTATGTTCACCATATCATCCCAGGAATCAACCGAAACATTGTTTATCGCCTTGATTTCGTCTCCTTCCTGAATGCCGGCCTTCATGGCAGGAGAATTTTCTCCCACACTGCCCACCACAGGTTTAATGATGTACAGACCTGAGATCTGGAAGATCACATAAAAAATAAGAATGGCCAGCAAAAAATTAAACAAAGGACCAGCCGCAACAATAAGCATTTTCTGGTATAATTTTTTATGATCAAAGGATATTTCTTTGTCTGATTCCCTTACCGGGACCCCGGGATCTTCTCCGACCATTTTCACATATCCGCCCAGGGGGATAAGGGACAGACAATACTCGGTTAGCCCTTTTCTGAATCTGTAAATTTTCGGACCAAACCCCAGAGAAAAGGTTTCAACGCCCACTTTGAAAAACCGGGCTGCCAGAAAATGTCCCAGCTCATGAAAAAAGATCAAAACACCTAAAACAACGATAAAAGCTAAAATTGAATGCCCCATTATGCCACCTTAAGGGTTGATATGTGAATGTTTCTGGATTGTAAACAAATTGCTCTGAGATTGCAATATTAAGAATTAATTTAAACAGTTGATTTTCTGTTCAGCCATCTGCCGTGCCCAGGCATCTGCTGCCAGAATATCTGAAATATCCGGAACAAAAATACAATCATGAACCGCCATACAATGCTCGACAACACGGTAAATCCCGGGAAAATCCAGCCTGTATTCCAGAAAGGCGTTTACTGCGACTTCATTTGCCGCATTCATGACCGCAGGCATGGTACCGCCGCAGGCGCAGGCCTCATAGGCAAAACCCAGGGAAGGAAATTTTTTGACATCCGGCTTTTCAAAGCTCAGGTTCCCAATGGCTGCGAAATCAGGGTATTCAATGCCCAGTGCGATCCGGTCCGGCCAGGTAAAGGCATAGGAAATAGCGCCCTTCATATCAGGAATCCCCATCTGGGCCATTACAGCCCCGTCCCTGAACCCCACCATGGAGTGCACAATGCTCTGGGGGTGGACCAGCACCTCTATGTCTTCTGCCGGAACACCAAACAGGTGAACCGCTTCAATGATCTCAAGCCCCTTGTTCATCAGGGTTGCCGAATCTATGGTGATTTTGCTGCCCATGGCCCAGGTGGGATGATTCAAGGCATGTTCCGGCTGAACTGATTTAAACCTGTCCGCTGGAAAATTTCTAAAAGGCCCCCCTGATGCGGTCAAAAAAATCTTTTTAAACGCTTTGTGCGGGCTGGCCTCAAGACATTGAAAAATGGCGCTGTGCTCACTGTCCACTGGAAGAATTCTGACCTTTTTTTCTGCAGCCCTTTCCATCACCAGGCGCCCGGCCATTACCAGGGTCTCCTTATTGGCCAGGGCAATCCTCTTGCCGGCATCAATGGCGGCAAGGGCAGGCTTCAGTCCGGCAGCCCCAACCATTGCAAGGAGGACAATATCTGCGGGTTCATGGGAGGCTGCCCGCTGATATCCGGATTCTCCGAAAATCACAGCGGTTTTACGGCTGTCTATCCCCTGGCCGGCCATCATGGATTTCAACCGCTTCGCATGGTGTTCATCCCTGACAACGGCAAGGTCCGGGGTAAAGATTCTGATCTGTTCAAGGAGAAGATCAAGGCTTGTGGCAGCGGCCAGGGCAGCCACATCAAACAGATGGGGATGCATGGCTGCCAATTCAAGTGCGTTTTGGCCTATTGATCCTGTGGACCCAAGTATTGACAGACGTTTCATAGAATAAACACCTTGAATCCATAGGCAATCGGAACAGCAAACAGCAGACCGTCCAGCCTGTCGAGAAGGCCGCCGTGACCGGGCAGAATTTTTCCGGAATCCTTTATCTGGCAGGACCGTTTCATTGCCGATTCAAACAGATCCCCGGTCTGCCCTGCTGCGGCTGCAATCAGAGCAAACACCGCTGCCGTTAAAAATGATATGTCCGGCAAAAACAGAACACTGAACATAACACCCAAAACAACAGCTGCTCCCAGTCCCCCCAGTGCTCCTTCCACGGTTTTTTTGGGACTGATGCGGGGCGCCAGAAAGTGTCTGCCGAAATTTCTTCCCACGTAAAAAGCACCGGTATCGCTGACCCCAATGATAATCCAGAGCCACAGAACAAAGAGGGCACCGTTTTGAGAATTCCTCATCAATACCAGCAGCGCCAGAACCAGGGGAATGTAAACCAGGGCCTGCACCTGCCTGGCCGATGCATCCATGGTGCATTTATCCCCGGAAAAATCAGCAAGAACCAGAACAGAAAACAAAAGGGTATTACATGCCAGCAGGACCAGGAGAAGTTCAGGATGCCCATAATGGGCCCCGGCCATCAAGGCAAGGGAGGTTACCTGGGCTGATAGTTTAATTTTCAGAGGGATTGGATCTGAAACAGAAACAATTGAAAAATATTCCAGAAGACACAAGGCCGCTGCTGCTGCAATGAGAAGGGTAAAGAGGAGCTGTGATCCTTTTAAAACAATGAGAAAAAGAAAAAAAATAAGAACCAGAGCGGTTATCCATCGTTTGATGAGCATAAAATCCTGCCAAACCTGCGGTCGCGGGTCTGGTATTCCCTTAAAATATCAATGAACTCATTTTTGGTAAAATCCGGCCACAGGGTATCTGTAAAAAAAATTTCAGCATATGCCGCCTGCCACAACAAAAAATTACTCAGCCGCATTTCACCGCTGGTTCGGATCAGAATATCAGGATCAGGCATTCCTTTGGTGTACAAATGACCGGATAGATCTTTTTCACAAATCTTTTCCGGCATCAGCCGGCCACTAGCAATATCTTTTGCCAGGAGGACCGCTGCCCGGGTAATTTCCTCCCGGCCACCGTAACTCAAAGCCAGATTCACAGCCAGACGGGTGTTATGCCTTGTCTTGTCCATGGTGATGTCCAGTTCTGTTCTGACATCCTCTGGAAGCCGCTCTTTCTGCCCGATAACATCAAGCCGGATATTTTTCTCTATAAACTCAGCTCTTTCAGAAATAGAAAATTTTTTGAGAAGCCGCATGAGCGCGGATACTTCGGTTTGCGGCCTGTCCCAGTTTTCCGTGGAAAAGGCGTACAGGGTCAGGTACTCAATTCCAATTTCACAGCAGGCATTGACAATGGCCCGCACTGTATCGGTCCCTTTTTCATGCCCCCTGATGCGGTTCATCATTTTCTTTTTGGCCCACCTGCCATTGCCGTCCATGATAACGGCAACATGTCTGGGCAGAATATCTGAATTAAAATTCAAGGATTTCCTTTTCTTTGGCGGCAAAGATCTTATCTATCTGTTTTATATGATCATCTGTGATGTCCTGAACATTCTTCTGGGCCTTGAAATTATCATCCTCGGAAATGTCACCGTCCTTTTGCAGTTTTTTTAAATCATCATTCGCGTCCCTGCGGACATTTCTCACTGCAATCTTATAATCCTCACAGGTCTGATTCACGCTCTTGACAATTTCCTTTCTTCTTTCCTCGGTAAGGGGAGGGATTGAAATACGTATAATTTTGCCGTCACTGGACGGTGTCAGGCCAAGATTTGCTTTTAAAATAGCCTTTTCTACATTTTTCAGTACTGTAACATCCCAGGGTTGAACAGTAATCAGTCTACTTTCCGGTACAGCAAGGGATGCCATCTGATTCAACGGCGTTGATGTGCCGTAATAATCGACTTTTACACCGTCAAGCATGGAAAGGGATGCCCTTCCCGTGCGGACCCTGACCATTTCTCTCTCAAGGGACTCCAGGGATTTGGCCATTTTTTCCTTTGTTTCCTGGAACACTGTATCTATCATAAGTTCACCCTTTTACTGTGATCCGATGATCAGGATTTTATGCCTGATTTCTAAAATCAGGGGACAGGTAAATATAAAAAACCTGATCATCAAGTGTTATTAATTGTCTTTTACTCTAATCATTATATATGTGCGTCCCCACATCTTCTCCGCATACCGCACGGAAAATATTGTCCGGCGTATGAAGATCAAATACCTGAAGGGGCAGATTATTGTCCATGGCCAGGGAAATCGCTGTCATATCCATAACATGGAGCTGTTTTTCAAGGACTTCCATGTAGGTAATATGCTGTATAAATCTGACGTCACTGTCCACGGCAGGGTCCTTGTCGTAAATCCCTTTTACCTGGGTCGCCTTTAACAGGATCTGAGCATTGATTTCCTGGGCCCGGAGCACCGCCGCAGTATCCGTGGTAAAATACGGGTTTCCTGTACCTGCCGCAAAAATCACACTGCGGCCTTTTTCCATGTGACGTTCAGCCTTCCTGGGAATAAAGGGTTCAGCTATTTTGTTCATGGCTATGGCAGACTGAACCCGTGTGGGAACACCGCATTTTTCCAGCGCATCGGAAAGGGCAAGGCTGTTGATAACCGTTGCCAGCATTCCCATATTGTCTGCTAACGTCCGGTCCATACCCGCTGAACTGCCTGCAACCCCCCGGAATATATTGCCGCCGCCCACCACCATGGACACCTGAACACCCAGCTGGTGCACCTTGCCAACTTCTGCGGCAACATATTTGATCATTGCCGGTTTTATGCCAAAGCCCTGGTCTCCCATAAGGGCTTCACCACTGAGCTTGATAAGAATCCTGTTAAACCGCGCCCTTTTGTCCACTAAATTATTCTCCCAGCTGAAAGCGGGCAAACCGTTTCACATGGATATTTTCACCGATTTTGGCTATGGTCTCGGTGGTTATATCTGCCACGCTTTTTTTAGGATCCTTTATAAAGGCCTGGCTCATCAGGCAGGATTCCTTGAAAAATTTCTGGACCTGACCTTCCACTATGGTGTCAACAATCTTTTCCGGTTTTCCCTGCTCCAGGGCCTGGGCCCGGTAGATCTCCCGCTCCCGGTTCACCACGTCCTCGGGAATATCCTCAGCCACCAGCCCTGCTGGATTGGCAGCGGCGATATGCATGGCGATATTCTTGGCAAAATCCCGGAAATCTTCGGTTTTGGCAACAAAATCCGACTCGCAGTTGACCTCAACCAGAACGCCGAGTTTGTCTCCTGTGTGGATATAGGAATAAATAATACCTTCAGAAGTTGCCCGTCCCGCTCTTTTCTGGGCTTTGGCAAGCCCTTTGGTCCTTAAAAAATCCAGGGCTTTGTTTGCGTCACCATCGTTTTCAACCAAAGCCTTTTTGCAATCCATCATGCCAGATCCAGTCTTTTCGCGAAGTTCCTTGACCATCGCTGCGGTAATTTCAACCATTTTCCTCACTCCTTATATTTTCATGCCCAGGGGGCAGGTAAACCTGCAAACCGGCTGCCACAGGTACCCTGCCTTACGGTTTTATTTAATTGTTACGCTTGAGTTTCTGTGTGTATTTCAGTTTCAGCTTCTGTTTCCAGGACAGCTGTTTTTCTCTTGATTTTTTCAACCACAGGACCGTCTGTCCCATCGGAAACAATCGTTCTTTCCACATCTTCCCGGGGTTTATCCCCAGAGGGATGCTCGTCTTTATCCTTGTCAGCCTGCATTTTCTCCTGATACCTTTCATTGCCCTCAATACAGGCATCTGCAATTTTAGAGGCAAACAGACGGATAGATCTAATGGCATCGTCATTTCCAGGAATAATATAATCAATGTCATCTGGATCACAATTTGTATCAACTACAGCCACAATGGGAATGCCAAGTTTTTTGCCCTCTTTAACGGCAATGGACTCATTTTTGGGATCAATTATAAAAATTGCCCCGGGAAGGGACTTCATGGTGCTGATACCGCCGATATCATTGATAAGCTTCTGCTTTTCCTTGCCCATCATCACCCTTTCCTTTTTAGGATAATTCTCTATGGTACCGTCATTTTCTATGGCATTCAGATGTTCCAGCCGCTGAATATTTTTCCGGATGGTCTGGAAATTGGTCAGCATGCCTCCAAGCCATCTGTTCTGCACATAAAAGGCTTCAGCCCGATTGGCCTCTTCATAGATACTTTCCCTGGCCTGTTTTTTTGTTCCTACAAAAAGAACACTCTTTCCCTGGGCAGTGGTATCTACGATAAAATCATAGGCATTTTTGAACATTTTTACTGTCTGCTGCAGATCCACAATATAAATACCGTTGCGTGCGCCGAAAATGTATCGCTTCATCTTTGGATTCCAGCGTCTGGTCTGATGCCCGAAATGAACACCTGCTTCTAACAATTCCCTCATGGTTACATATGCCATACTTGATTTTTCATCCTTTTTTAATGGTTTTTTTCCACCACACCTGTCTACTCCAAAAACCAACTTTAAAAAAAAGCACCTGGTTTCAGATCAAGGCGTGTGCGTCGGTTCTTCCTCTATCGGTTCTTAATCAATTGGGTTCTTCTCAAAATGCCGTGCAAAGAGAACACGGCAAAGAAAACAAAATCTTGAAATATATATCAAAGTCTCTCTGTATTGGCAATTATTTTTTTACTAATTTTGCCACCCTGTTACGACCCATAAGATCTTTAGTATAAACCACTGTCTCATATTTCCCGGTTTGTCCTGCCAGGGCTGCCACTTGTTTTTTCTGATCACATCCGGTTTCCAGTAGAAGCACCCCCTTTGACTTTAAATGGAGATATGCGGTTTCAATAATTTTTTTGATACAGCACAGGCCGTCCTCCCCCCCGTCAAGGGCAATCCTTGGTTCATAAAACCGGATTTCAGGTTCAAGCAGATCAATGGCACTGGTGAGAATGTACGGGGGATTTGAAACAATCAGATCAAAATACGGGATTTTTTTAAAACAGGAAAACCATGACCCGGTTGCCAGGGCCATGCCCCCCTTTTGCAATTCTTTTTTTCCGTTTTCAGCGGCAAGGGCAGCCGCCTTTTCAGAAATATCAACCCCAAAACAGGTGCAGTTGAATCCGGCTCTGGCAATGGAAAGAATAACTGCGCCGGACCCTACCCCCAGCTCAAGCACTTTCTGGTTTCCTGAGGGGTTAAGCTGGGCAATTGCCGTTTCAACCAGGACCTCTGTATCCGGCCGGGGGATTAAAACATCGGGGCTGACAGTGTAGTCGGAGAGATAAAATCCCTTTCTGCCCGTTATATACGCCACAGGCTCTTTTTTGATCCGCCGTTGTATTAATGTTTTATACAGGGCCAGTTCGTCGGGCTGCAAAGGGCGGTCATGCTGAAGATAAAGATCCAGCCGATTTAATCCCAGGGCATGGCCTAATAGCAGTTCAGCTGCCAGCCGGCTGCTCTCTATATCCCGCGATTTAAAATAATCAGCTGTCCAGGTCAGAATTTTCTGAATTGTCCTGGCCGGGCCTTCAGATGCCATCTGTCTAATCCGCCGCCTTTAAGGCTCTGGCCTGGCTGTCGGTTTTCAGCTCATCAATAATACTTTGAATGTCACCTTCCATGATACTGTCAAGCCTGTAAAGGGTCAGATTGATCCTGTGGTCTGTCATGCGGCCCTGGGGGAAATTATAGGTTCTGATCCTGTTGCTTCTGTCCCCTGATCCCACCTGATCCTTGCGCTGGGCAGCGCGCTTTGCATCCTGCTCTTTGACCATGGCATCCAGAATCCGGGCCTTTAAAACCTGCATGGCCTTGAGTTTGTTTTTGATCTGGGACTTCTCGTCCTGGCAGGTGGCAACCATGCCAGTGGGCAGATGGGTGAGCCGCACAGCTGAATCTGTTGTATTGACGGACTGACCGCCAGGACCTGACGACCGGAATACATCCACCTTGATATCAGCGGGATTCACATCAACCTCAACATCCTCGGCTTCAGGAAGTACAGCAACAGTGACGGCAGAGGTATGGACCCGGCCCTGGGTTTCTGTCTCAGGGACCCGTTGAACCCGGTGGGTCCCGCTTTCAAACTTAAAGGCGGAAAATGCCCCCCGTCCCTTTATCAGGGCAATTACTTCCTTGAACCCGCCCGAGGCCGCATAACTGACGTCAAGGATCTCCACCTGCCAGGACATGTGTTCTGCATATTTTGAATACATCCTGAAAAGATCCGATGCAAACAAAGCCGCCTCTTCTCCGCCAGTGCCCGCCCGGATCTCCAGGATGATATTTTTCACGTCCCTGGGATCCTTTGGCATCAGGATAAGTTTTAATTCAGAAAGCAGTTTTTCCTTTTTCTTTTCCAGAACGGCAATATCCTCCCTGGCCATCTCCCTTATCTCATGATCTTCATCCCTGATCAGCTCACGGGAATTTTCAAGTTCATGCGAAAGATCCTGATATGCATCAAAGGCTGAAACGATTCTGCTCAGCTCACCGTGCTCTTTGATATACTTCTGATACTTTGCCTGATCATTGATCACATCAGGATCGCTGAGAAGCTGCTCAAGTTTTATATGCCGTTCTTTTATGCCCTGAAGTTTACTTATCATGGTGTTATAAATCTCAAAAAGGAAACCCTGTTACTTGATCATCAAGTTTTTTGAATAGCACCGCCCCCAGCGGTTACCTGTGGGGGCGGCGCTCGGTCCTTCCATAAAAACTTGATGATCGAGTGTTACAAAAGATTTCCTTTTTTTGTTTTTATACTGCTGCTATTTTTTTTTCTTTTCCGCTGCTGCCTTAACCGCATCAAACCCTGCATATTTTCTTTTAAACCGGTCAATTCTTCCTGCTGTGTCCACAAGTTTCTGCTTACCGGTAAAAAACGGATGACACTTTGAGCAGATCTCAACCTTTACCTCTTTTTTTGTGGAACCGACTGTGACTTTATTCCCGCATGCACAGGTGGCCTCAACAGTGTGATATTCAGGATGTATCCCTTTTTTCATACGTTTAACTCCTTATGGTATATTTTTTATCTTAAGAATTCATTGAATCAAGAAATTCTTTATTATCCTCTGTTCCTGAAATTTTTTCAAGTAAAAAAGACATGCTGTCTATGGAATTTAAACTTGACAGCAGTTTTCTCAAAATCCAGATGCGGTTTAACACCATTGGATCCATGAGAAGCTCTTCTTTTCTTGTGCCGGACTTGTTAATATCTATGGCTGGAAAAATCCTTCTATTGGCCAGCTTTCTGTCCAGAACCAGCTCCATATTTCCTGTCCCCTTAAACTCCTCAAAAATCACCTCATCCATCCGGCTCCCGGTCTCAATGAGGGCCGTGGCAATAATGGTAAGGCTGCCCCCTTCCTCAATATTCCTGGCAGCGCCGAAAAACCGTTTGGGCCGGTCCAGGGCATTTGAGTCCACCCCGCCGGAAAGGATCTTGCCCGAGGGCGGCATCACAGCATTGTAGGCACGTGCCAGGCGGGTGATGCTGTCAAGAAGAATAACAACGTCATGCCCCTGCTCCACCATTCTCTTGGCTTTTTCAATCACCATTTCAGCCACCTGGACATGACGTTCTGCCGGCTCGTCAAAGGTGGAACTGATCACCTCGGCATCCACGGACCGATCCATATCCGTTACCTCTTCCGGCCGCTCATCAATGAGCAGAATCATGGGAATGATATCCTTATGGGCTGCAATCATACTATTGGCAATACTCTTTAACAGCATGGTCTTTCCTGATCTGGGCGGGGAGACAATAAGCCCCCGCTGGCCGAACCCGATAGGCGCCATCATATCAATAATACGCGTGGAATAATCGTCAGCTGTACCCTCAATATTCATTTTCCGGTCCGGATACAGGGGGGTAAGATTATCAAAAAGAATGGTCTCAGCGGCAAGTTCAGGATTTTCATAATTCACAGCCTCAACTTTCAAAAGGGCAAAATAACGTTCTGAATCCTTGGGCTGCCTGACCTGGCCCGACAAGGTATCCCCGGTTCTCAGATTAAACCGCCTGATCTGTGACGGGGAAACATAAATATCATCCGGGCCTGGAAGATAATTATAATCAGGTGACCTTAAAAACCCGAATCCGTCGGGAAGAATTTCCAGGGTCCCCTCACCATAGATCTGACCGCTTTGCTCAATGGCCGTCTGAAGAAGGGCAAAAATAAGCTCCTGCTTTTTTACCCCGCCAAACCCCTTAAGTTTATACTTTTTGGCAAGCTGGGTCAGCTCACTCATCTTCATTCTCTGCAGTTCTTCAAGATTCATGGAAATATTCCCCGTTAAAATAATTTTTTTCTGCATGCACCCCAGTAAAAGGCCCTGCCTTTCTGTGGCCACACCACATCATTGACTGTAACTCATTCTTTTTTTTATAGACTGGAATCATTAAACCTGATTGATCTGTTATCCGGCAGCATTGATTATCCGGCGACATTGATCTGTTACCTGAGGGCACAAAGACAGCATGCCGCTGTTCTGCGAAGCAAGATGGATCTGAGTATAAAATTGTACATATTAATTTCGGTTCCGGGATGTCAAGTCATACATGTCATGTTTTTTATGCAATGCAAAGGTATACTTATCAGATATTACACCTTGACAAAAGGGTCAGGATCAATCGTTTTAATCAGGTGATACAGACAATGCCACGGCCCTGCCGGCTGTAGGGAGATACTGATTCAGCAGATTTTGAAAATATTTAAACAAAAACTCTAAAACAATTTTTTCCGCATGTCAAGCAGGAATCAGCAGACCCGGCAATTCTTATTACTCGATCATCAAGTTTTTTGAATACCGCCGCCCCCAGCGGTTGCCTGTCAGAAACATTGAGAACCGAGTATTATGCTTTCACCCCGACACGATGCTTTGACATATGCCCCATGGGTGCAACAATGACATAGTCAAGTTTAAATGTTTATCGCTGATTTCTTCATCAAGAGGAATAGAGTCGTGCAACAATGACATAGTCAAGTTTAAATCCTTCCGCTTTACAGGGATGCGTCGAGTTTCTCAGGCAGAAGACGGGCAAAAAGGCAAGCAGGATGCGGAAATTATTTTTCGGAAAATACCTGACATCACGCTCTTAAAGCTTCACACCAGCGTCCCTGAAGACGACAGTCTGTAAATCAGTTCATCAACAGCCCGGTACAGGTCATCCACTGATCCGGTATTCCAGAGCACGGCATCTGCTTTTTCTATTTTTTTTTCCTGGGACATGTGAAGGGCAACCAGGGCTTTTGCCTGTTTTTCCGTTACAGAATCCCGGCGGGCAATCCGCTTTACCCTGTCCTCCATATCAGCTGCCACTGTAATTGAAACATCAAACTCTTTTTCAAGGCCCAGTTCAAAGAGCAGGGGAACTTCAGCCGCAACCAGGGGCAAAGACTTCTCCACTGCCGCATCTATCTGCTGGATAAGTTCTTCAAGAACAGCCGGCTGAACAATGTCTTCAAGCTTTTTTCTATCCTGAGGGCTGCGGGCGATCCTGGTGCGCAGATATTTTCTGTCCAGATGACCTGAGGGCAACACAGTGTTTTTGCCGAACAGGGCCACAAGTTTCTCATGGGCAGGGGTTTTGGGCAGAACCACCTGCCTTGCAATGTCATCGCAGCTGACAACAGGCAGACCAGAGGCTGAAATGCGACTGCAGGCCAAGCTCTTTCCAGACCCTGCCGATCCTGTTATTCCGATTTTCAATATTTTTTTTTCATAATATTTATCTTTTAAATACAGCAACCCTTGACATTCTTCAACCACTTTTATAATTTACATTGGATTTGATTTTTCCAGACATCAGCTGTCAGTAACCATCATGGAAAAATTTGTAATTGTTTACTGATAACCGAGTACTGAAGGCTGAAGGCTTTTATATAACGTCCATGCCTTGACAGGCACAACAAAGTATGAAAGCTGTTAGCTTTTAGCTGTTAGCTTTTAGTTGTTAGCTGAGTACTGGTGGCTGACGGCTGAAGGCTTTCAAATAAAAGAGGAGTCGCCTCTTTGTTTATATGTATACACCACATTAAATTAAAAAGGAGTTAAAAATGAACATTCTTTTTTTTGGACCAAACGGCAGTGGCAAGGGAACCCAGGGTACAATTTTAAAGGACAAATACAATTGTGCGCACATTGAATCCGGAGCTATTTTCCGTGACAATATCAAGGGGGGATCAGAGCTCGGCAAAAAGGCAAAAGCCTATATTGACAGGGGAGACCTGGTACCTGACGAGATCACCATCCCCATGGTGCTCGACAGATTAAAACAGGATGACTGCAAAAACGGATGGCTCCTTGACGGATTTCCAAGGAACAAGGTACAGGCTGAGAAACTCGACGCATCCCTTAAAGCGGAAGGACTTAAACTTGACTATGTCATTGAAATTCTGCTTGACCGCCAGATTGCAAAAAACAGAATCATGGGACGGCGGTTGTGTGAAAATAACAACAACCACCCCAACAATATTTTTATTGACGCCATCAAGCCCGACGGTGACAAATGCAGGGTATGCGGCGGGGCATTGACCAAAAGGGATGATGACCAGGACGAGGATGCCATTGATAAACGCCATTCCATATACTATGACACAGACACCGGCACCCTTGCCGCGTCATACTATTTCAGAGATATGGCAAAAAAGGATGACTCAATAAAATACATTACCCTGGCCGGTGAAAAAGATCTTAAATCGGTAACAGACGAGCTGGTATCAAAATTATAGACAAATCAGCCTGAACCCCATCTGCCTGAACCCCATCTGGCTGAACCAGGTGTCACAGGTGTGAAACCCACCACCCCTCAGGCAGATAAAAATAATGCAGGATTCATTTTTTGCTTGCCCTGAAACAATGACTCTGCTATGATATCTGATTATAAAAAATAAACCATCCTTATGATGGGCAAAAAAGGGGCGATATATTTGAAGGAAATCACAGTCAAAGTCATTGACAATGACGTGGAAAAAGCCATGAAGATTCTAAAAAAGAAAATTCAGAACGACGGGCTTTTTAAACGTCTTAAACTGAAAAAGCATTTTGAAAAACCCAGTCAGTTCAGACGGCGGAAAATGAGAGAAGCAATGAGAAGACAGCGGATAGCAAGTTCCCGGAAAAGCAGATAGCAGGCCATACAGGCCGCTGTTCTGATACAGCCAAGAACCCGGCAGATGTCATTTGATTTTTATATAACGACCTGTCGGGTTTTTATCCTTCTCAGCAATGGAAGCCCTTGAATGAAAACAATATCATACAACCAGTGCCTTACGGAAATGTTCGCCCTGGGCCGCTTCGGCATCAAGCTTGAACTTTCAACCATAAAGGGGATACTGGCCCGGATGGGAATTTCCAGGCCCGGGTTCAAATCTGTCCACCTGGCCGGAACCAATGGAAAAGGGTCCACAGCAGCCTACTGCGCTGCTCTTTTAAGGCAGTCAGGCTTTAAAACTGGCCTTTACACCTCTCCCCATCTGATCAGATTCAATGAGCGCTTTTCCATAAACGGCAAAGATGTTTCTGATCAGGATATTGTGGAAGCTTACCTGGCCGTTAAAAAAGCAGATACAGGAGAGAGACAGGCCACTTTCTTTGAAATTGCCACAGCCATTGGACTTTATCTGTTTCACCGGGAAAAGGTGGACTGGGCGGTTATGGAAACCGGCATGGGCGGCAGACTGGATGCCACCAACATCCTGGAGCCCCAGGTAACGATTATCACCAATATTTCCATGGAACATACCGACTATCTGGGAACCACCATTGAAGCCATCACCCGGGAAAAAGGGGGGATAATCAAGGAAAAAACACCGGTCATCACAGCGATAAGGCAGAATGCCGCCCGTGATATCATCCGATCCATTGCCAGGGAAAAGTCTGCTCCCCTTTATCAGCATCAAAGGGAGTTTAAAACAAACATTCACACCAATGGGCAGTGTTTTGATTATCTGGGCATGAACCAGACATGGACAGGGCTTAAAACCGGTCTGGCCGGCCAGCATCAGATGGAAAACGCGTCACTGGCCCTGGCTGCATTTGAACTTCTCATGGGGGATTGCGGTTTCACCTCATCCAGGCCCCTGTCCCTGGAAAAAATAAGGGAGAGCATTTACCGCACTCAATGGCCGGGCCGTCTGGAGTATATCAGGGAAACCCCAATGGTGATCCTTGACGGCGCCCACAATCTTGAAGCTGCAGCCACTCTTGGCACTTATCTCAAAGACAATCTGTCGGATAAAAAAATTACCCTGGTGATCGGTATTTTAAATGACAAGCCCTATAAAGAAATGCTTAAAAGCCTTGTTCCCCATGCTGACACCGTCATTGTCACAAAAGCTGAGATCGACAGAAGCCTTGATCCTGAAATTTTAAAAAACACCATTGAAACCCTGTCAGATAAAACGCCCATAGTCATTGAAAAAGTGGCTGAAGCTGTGGAAACAGCAGTTAAAAACGCATCTGATCATGATGCAGTCTGCATTGCAGGGTCCCTTTACGTTGCAGGAGAGGCAAGAAAAAAATTATTAACCCGTTAAAAATCTATGCGCCCGTAGCCGAGTGGATAAGGCGTCAGCCTCCGAAGCTGAAGACCGCTGGTTCGATTCCAGCCGGGCGCACCAGAAAAAATTCTGTCCCCTGTCTCATTTCCCGAATAACGGCCATGAGGCCATGAAATCATACTCCCGGCAAATAAATATAGAAACCAAACAAATGCGGTCAAATGCTTTTTATTTTGGAGTAAGGGATCTGGAAGAAAATAATATACGCATATTGCGCAGGATTTTTGTCCGTCTTCAAGGCGCGGCAACGGGGGCATAAGGATTTCTGCAGCTGCAGAAAAATCATGAATCCATCCAGACTTAAAATCGGCCTTATCAGCTATAGAAGCAATCCCCACTGCGGGGGACAGGGCGTGTATATCAGAAATTTAAGCCAGGCCCTGTCCGATCTTGGACATGACGTGGAAGTCATCTCGGGACCCCCCGATCCCCTGCTGAATGGAAATTCCCGGCTCACCATGCTCAGGACGCTGGACCTGTACAACCCTGATGATCTTTTCAGAACACCGAAAATCCATGAGCTCAAAGAATTTATCAATCTAGTGGAATGGCTTGGCGTGTCGACCATGGGGTATCCTGAACCCCTGTGTTTTGGCATGCGTGCAAAACAATACCTCATGGACAAACTTGACCGGTATGATATCATCCATGACAATCAGAGCCTTTCCTTTGGCATTTACGCCCTTTCCAAAAAAATTCCAGTTACCGCCACCATCCACCATCCCATTACCGTTGACAGACGGATTGCCGTAAAAACCACCCGGTCCTTTTTTAAAAAACTAAAGCATCTCCGGTGGTATTCTTTTATCGGCATGCAGAAATATGTGGCCAGGAGACTGCCGCAGATTATAACGGTTTCCGATTATTCAAAAAGGGATATTGCCGATGAGTTTTCAATACCGGAAACCAAATTCACCACCATCCCCATCGGCATAGACACCAAAAATTTTTATCCCCTGGGCAGAACAAAGCGTCAGCCTGACCGGCTAATCGTTACCAACAGTGCGGACACACCCTTGAAGGGACTGTTTTATCTTCTCCATGCCGTTAAAAAAGTATCTGAAACACGGTCTGTGAGTTTGACGGTCATTGGCTCCCCCAGGAAAAACGGCGGAATTGAACGACTGATAAAAACCCTTGACCTGACGAACATTGTGCGTTTCACCGGAAGAATAGACAATGCCCGGTTCAGAAAGGAATATGCAGCATCAGCCATTGCTGTGGTCCCTTCGGTTTATGAAGGGTTCGGCCTGCCCGTGGGCGAAGCCATGGCCTGCAGAATTCCTGTTATATCAACCACAGGCGGCGCCCTCCTAGAGGTGGCCGGAAATGCGGCAAAACTGGTTCCCCCGGCAGACTGTAATGCCCTGGCAGCAGCCATAATAGAACTGCTTGACGATCCAGATGAACAGGAAAGACTGGCAGAAAAAGGGTATAACCGGGTAATGACCCGTTTTACCTGGGCCAAGACAGCTGAAGACACAGTTAGAACCTACAGGAAACTCATCCATGATAACAATAGATTTTGATTGTTTTGAAATCACACCCGGCGCCAGGGTCCTGGATATGGGATGCGGAGAAGGCCGGCATACAGCTGCCGTATTTGACCAGAAAAAAGGATTCTGCGTTGCCGCAGACAGGGACGAAAGCGCCCTTAAGGCCTGCAGACAAAAACTGGCATTCCATGAAACCGCCGCCGGCATGACTTGTGCGGCCTGGGCCCCGGCCCTGACGGACATTACCTGTACCGGCTTTAAAACCAGTATTTTTGATATTGTCATATGCTCTGAAGTGCTGGAGCACATTGTTGACCATGAAAAAGCCATGTCCGAGCTGACAAGAATTTTAAAACCCGGGGGAATCCTTGCCGTTTCAGTACCCCGTTTCTGGCCGGAAAAGATATGCTGGCTGCTCTCAGATGCGTATTTTAATGTCAACCAGGGGCATGTCAGAATTTATAAAAAAAAAGAACTCATACAAAAAATTGAACAAAACGGGCCATCGCTCTTTAAGGCTCACTACGCCCACAGCCTGCACGCCCCTTTCTGGTGGCTTAAATGCCTTGTGGGGCCGGCCCGGACAGATGCCAGATCCGTATCTCTCTACCACAGGCTTCTGGTCTGGGATCTCATGAAAAAGCCTTTTGTAACAAGATTTTTTGACAGACTGTTCAACCCTGTCCTTGGAAAAAGCCTGGTACTCTATTTTAAAAACAGATTATAACCATTTTATGATTTCTGAAGCACCCCCAGGGTGCCGGTCATGGAAAAGAATGTAAACCCGCCTGAAGAAAGGGCTTTTTCATAAATGGTTCTCGGAGCCTGGCCCCCCTGATCAGGATCCATAAAAATATCATGTATCACAAGAAACCCGCTTTGCATAATATGATCTGTCCAGACACGATAATCAATCAATGCTGCTTCAAAGGTATGTCCCCCGTCTATAAACACAAGGGAAAGGGGCGTGGACCACATTTTCCCGGCTGTTTCTGAATCTGACACAATGGGAACCACAGTGTGCTCAAGGGATGCCCTTTCAAGGGTGTTTTGAAAACAATCAAAGGTGTTTATTCTGTTCTGTTGACTGCTGAACAGATCAGGATCAAAATAAGCCTCTCCTGGCTGCTGTTCTTCCGATCCTTTGTGATGATCAATGGAAAAAAGAATGCTGTTGTTTTCCCTGCATGCCGTGCCGATAAAATAGGCGGATTTTCCGCAGTAACTGCCTATTTCAAGGCAGGGCCCCATTGCTGAAGCTGTACAGGCTGTCCTGTAAAGTGCGTCTGCCTCCTGGTCAGCCATAAACCCTTTTATTTTTCTACTGAATTCAAAATCAATCGTCATAACTCTTTGCCAGCACCTCCCGCTGTTTTGCCCCTTCCTGGGGCCCGATCACACCTTCTTTTTCCATTATTTCAATAATCCTGGCCGCCCTGTTGTACCCTATGCGCAGGTGGCGCTGCACACTGGAAATAGACGCCTGCCGGGTCCGGGTCACCAGGGCCACGGCTTCATCATATTTTTCATCATACTCTGATTTGTCCGGGGCTGCTTCTTTCTCATCCGGCTTTTCAGTTATGTCCTCAATGTATGCAGGCGGCTGCTGGGCCTTTAAAAATCCAGTAATGCGGCTGATCTCCTCCTCTGTAATATAGGCGCACTGAATCCGCTGGAGCCGGCCCGTGCCCGGAGGAAGAAAGAGCATATCCCCGTTGCCCAGAAGCCTTTCCGACCCATTGGCATCCAGAATGGTTCTGGAATCCGTCCGGGAAGATACCTGAAAGGATATCCGGGTGGGAAAATTAGCCTTGATGACACCGGTCAGCACATCTACTGAAGGCCTCTGGGTCGCCAGAATCATGTGAATGCCGGCTGCTCTGGCCATCTGGGCCAGTCGGGTAAGGGCTGACTCTACATCCCTTGACGCCACCATCATCAGGTCAGCAAGCTCATCCACAATCACCACAAGATAGGGCAGTTTTTCAAGGACCGCTTCCTGATCACTGCTTTGGTGATTCTGTTGGTCCCCTTCCCCCTCCACAGGGTCATCCCTTTTTTCCTGTCTGTTTTTTTGTTTCCGGGCCACCATGGCATTGAACTGGCGCAGATTTCTCATTGAATTTTGGGCCAGAAGCTCGTAGCGCCTTTCCATTTCACGCACAGCCCAGAACAGGGCATTGGTGGCTTTTTTCATATCGGTCACCACAGGGGAAATCAAATGGGGAATCCCGTCGTATACGGACAATTCAATCCTTTTGGGATCGACCATGATAAATTTAACCTCTTCAGGTCCGGCCTTGTAAAGGATACTGGAGATCATGGCATTCAACCCAACACTTTTTCCGGTTCCTGTAGCCCCTGCGATTAAAAGATGGGGCATGGTATCAAGCTGTGCCGCCACAGGGATGCCGAATATATCCTTTCCAAGTCCAAGGGTAAGTTTTGAAGTGGAGGATTTAAATTCAGAGGACACCAGAAGTTCCTTTAAGGTGACAATGTTTTTTACATCATTGGGAATTTCCACCCCCACCACATCCTTGCCCGGGATAGGGGCCACAATCCTTATACTGAGGGCCCTCAAGGCCAGGGCAAGGTCATCTGTCAGATTTACGATCTTGCTTATTTTAATGCCCGGCGCCGGCCTGTATTCAAAGGTTGTAATAACTGGTCCGGGCAGGATAGCTGCCACTTCGCCGGTTATGCCGAAATCATTGAGCTTTTTTTCAAGGATCTCCCCTTTTTTTCTTAACACGTCCCTGTCAACTCCGGCCGTATTTTTTGTGACATCCCTGAGAAGGGAAACCGGCGGCAGACTTGCTTTTTTATCTTCTCTGACATCCTCAATATCAGCAGTCACATCTGACAGGGATTTTTTTTTCCCTGCTTTTCTGATCACCAGATCCCGTTTATTGGATGGGGAAGATGGGGGGGGATTTTCCTGTGTGTCTACTGGTGCACTTAAAAGCTCCCGGGTCTGGAAATCGTGATTTTTTTTTCGTTGGATTTTTTCGATCAAGGCCGACGGTGTACCCGCCCAATGGTGTTGATACGTGGTTTTAACATGAACTAAACAATTTTTTACAAACGAATACAGGCATTTTACCAGTTTCAGGACCCATAAAAAAAAGAGAGACACCATTCTTTTCAGTAAAAGCAGAAAGGCAGACAAGGTAATACCGGTGGCCATGACAAACCCCAGAACAAAGAAAAACAAGAGGATAATAAAGGCACCGGCCGGTTTGGAATAGGTCACAAGAAAATCAGCCAGAAAGCTGCCCAGCAGCCCCCCTGCCCCGCAGGTTCTCCCGAGCAGAGAATACTCATGGTGCCCCACAGCCAGAAGGCTGCCCGTACTGACGATAATCAAAAAAAACCCGGTCAGGGTAAGCATTAATACAGAGCTGCTGATCCGCTTTACGGCCCATCTGGCACAGAGGAGAAAAAAAGGCGGAATCCAGAAGGCACCCAGCCCAAAGAAAAAAATCAAAACGCCTGAATAATACGCCCCCGCCAGCCCCAGCGTGTTCTCAATCGGGCCGGACAGGGGAGAGGTATGGCTCATCACGGTAGGGTCAGAAGGATCATTGGATAAAAGGCTGACCAGGGTCAGCACAAATAAAAACAAAAAAAAGATACTGAGTATTTCTTTTTTCATACTTCAATTATAATAGGCAGGATCACGGGTCTGCGTCTGATTGTAAAAAAAAAATACTGTTTAAGGGCTTTTTGAAGTTTTTCCCGGATCATATCCACCCTGTTTTCAACCCCTGCATCAATTTCCTCGACGATTTCCAGAATCACGCACTGGGCATCATCTACCAGATACCCTGTTTCCGCGCCAAAAACAAAGCCTTTGGAAATCAGCTCAGGACCGTAAAGCACAATTCCTGTTTCCTCATCAATCACCATGGTGACAACAACAAGACCATCCTCGGACAGCACCCGCCGCTCCTTTAATACACTCCTGCCAATATCGCCGATGCCTTTTCCGTCCACCAGAACCCGGCCGGTTTCAACGCTTCCGGATATACGCCCCCCGGTTTCATCAAAGCTGATCACCTTGCCGTTTTCTGCCAGAAGCACATGGTCCCTTGGCATCCCCAGTTCCTCGGCAAGCCGTGCATGGATAACAAGATGCCGGTACTCACCGTGAATGGGAATATGGTAATCCGGGTTGGTCAGCTGGATCATCATCTTCAATTCTTCCCGGCAGGCATGGCCGGACACATGCACATTGGCCAGCTTGTCATACACCACATCCGCCCCCCGCCGGTACAGATTGTTGATAATATTGGCTATGGCCTTTTCATTACCGGGAATAAATTTAGAGGACAGGGTCACACTGTCCCCTTTCTTTATATTGATATGCTTATGATGACCGGTTGCCATACGCGTGAGGGCTGACATGGGCTCTCCCTGGCTGCCCGTGGTAATGATCACCACCTCATTGTCAGGATAGAACTTCACCTCTTCTACGCCTATGACCATTTCTTCAGGATAATCAATATACCTGAGGTTCTTTGCCACAACAACATTCTGCTCAATGCTCCTGCCGGTAAATACCAGTTTTCTCCGATTTTTAAGGGCAATATTGATAATCTGCTGAATTCTGAAAATATTTGAGGCAAACAGGGCAATAATAACCCGGCCTTCACTGGTGGAAATAATCTTGCCAAGGGAATCATAGACCACCTGATCTGAAACGGAAAAGCCCTCCCGCTCCACATTGGTTGAATCGGATAAAAGGGCAAGGACCCCCTGCTCCCCGCACTTGGCAAACCTTGATATGTCTGTGGTGTTGGACTCCATCTGACAATGATTTATCCTGAAATCCCCTGTATGAACAATCAATCCCACAGGTGTGGTGATGGCAAGGCCAACGCCGCCGACAATGCTGTGACTGACACGGATAAACTCTATCTCAAAGGGCGAAATATGAACAACTTCCCCTGGAGCAACCGGTTTTAGCACACTTGTATGGATCAGATCAAACTCAATGAGCTTGTTTTCTATGATACCCAGGGTAAATCTGGTTCCGTAGACAGGAACGGATATGTCTCTTAAAAGATAGACCAGGGCCCCGATGTGATCTTCATGGGCATGGGTAATAATAATCCCTTTGACTTTGGCCTTGTTTTCCCTTAAATACTCCATTTCAGGGATCACAATATCAACCCCCAGCATATAATCCTCCGGAAACATCAGGCCGGCATCAATAATAAAAATTGTGTCTTTGTATTCCACCACCATCATATTGAGGCCGATCTCACCAAGACCGCCAAGGGGTATCAGCTTAAGCATAGATCATATTCCCATAGTTTTTGGGCCATTGCAGGGCATTAAGCTGTCACATCCAGTTTTTCCAGTATGGCATCTATTTTTTCAATGAGCCATTCCCTCTGCTTTTCTGTGGCATATCCCATGCAGTCACACTTTATTTTTTTCTTGATTCTCACAAGCAGTTCGCAGGACAAAAAGGTTTTCTCAAGTTCCAGAGCAAAGACATGGGGGTGACAGGAAGTGTGCTTTTTTTGAATGTCTGTTAAAATATCCCTGTCAAGCTCAACCCAGAAAATATTGCCAAGGGGTGAGGGGTCAAAATGGGTTTTGAGATACGTATCAAGTTTTTTGTAATCCCGGGGCTGAAGCCCGTCTATCAGATATTGTCTCATAGATGAAATTATAACACATGGGATATATCTTATGCAAGCTTTAATTGACCCCTGACACTTTAATTGACCCCTGACACTTTAATTGATCCCTGACACTTTAATTGATCCCTGACAACAGATGGGGTCATCAGAAAAAAACAATAAAATTAAACAAAAATAAATTTTTCCTTGTGTATCTCTCTAGAACCCTTTATAAGATACCTGTTTACATAAATTTTTACCAGATCCTAAAATGTTACGGCAGGCAGCAGCTTCACATAAAAATGGGGCTGAACAGCAATAAAAGCCCTCCGGCGTTCTCGTTCCTTGGCGTGCCTGTTCCTGACAGAGTAACCGCTGGGGGGCGCTGTTCAAAAAACTTGATAATCGAATAAAAAGAATACAGGATGGTTGAATTAATCATTCTGGTAGATGCAGACAATGGATATATATTTAAACTTGTTAAGGAGGCATTATGTCAACTTTTGTATTTGGTCACAAGAATCCAGACTCAGACACCGTTTGTGCAGCAATCGCCCTTGCTGATCTCAAAAAAAAACTGGGTGAAGATGTTGTTCCGGTTGTTCAGGGTGAACTCAATCCTGAATCCAAATTTATACTTGAAAAATTCAATGTCCCTGCCCCTGAAATCATGACATCCTTTGCCGGAAAAGATGTTTATCTGGTGGATCACTCCGATCTTGCCCAGAGCCCTGATGACCTTAAGGATGCAAATATTCTCGGTATTGTTGACCACCATAAGCTGGGAGATGTGACAACCAGTCAGCCTCTGGAATGCTGGATCTGGCCTGTGGGATGCTCCTGCACAGTTCTCTGTGCCATGTACAAATTCTTCAACCTTGATATTCCAAAGGAAATTGCCGGCCTGATGCTTGGCGCCATTCTTTCAGACACGGTTATCTTTAAATCTGCCACATGCACGGATAAAGACAAACAGGCCTGTGAAGAACTGGGAAAAATTGCAGGCGTCAGTGATCTTCAGGCATTTGGCATGGAAATGTTCAAGGTCAAATCAGCTGTTGAAGGCACCCCGGCCCGGGAACTGGTTCTCAGAGATTACAAAGATTTTGACATGAGCGGCAAGAAAGTCGGTATAGGACAGCTGGAAGTGGTTGATCTTTCCATCCTTGACAATGTCAAGGCCGACCTGGAAAAAGATATTGCCGCCCTGAAAGGGGAAGGGGGGCACCACAGTGTATTCCTCCTTTTGACGGATATTATGAAGGAAGGCACTGAAGTACTTATTGCCTCAGATGATGAATCTGTCATTGAAAAAGCATTTAATGCTACACCCAAAGATAAAAAAGCATGGCTTGAAGGGGTTATGAGCCGTAAAAAACAGGTTGTTCCCAATCTTGAAAAAGTATTTAAATAATTAACCAGATATTCAGAAAAATCCATTTAAGGCACAGCCGGAAATTTTCCCTGTGCCTTTTTTTTATATGAAAGCCATCAGCCTTCAGCCATCAGTACTCAGTTAAAAGCTAACAGCTTTCATGCTTTGTTGTGCCTGTCAGGACATGGGGGGGATATCGGACTCAAGGCAGGACATTACTCGTTTGGACAGCCTGGCCACATCAAAAGGCTTTTGAATAAACCCGTCACTGCTTTGGCGTATGAGTTTTTCAACATCATTTTTCTGACTGTACCCGCTGGCCAGCAGCACCTTCATCTCCGGAGATATGGACTTGATCTGTTTAAACACCTTTAAACCGCTCATTTCAGGCATGATCATATCCAGAATAACCAGATCAATATTGATATCATCCTGTTTCAGAATATCCAGGGCATCCTTTCCCTTTTGAACAGAAATTACCTCATAGCCGAGAGAGACAAGCATCTCTGAGCATACATCTATGACAGACTGCTCATCGTCCACCAGCAGAACTGTCTCTTTTCCGTTTACGATCTTTTCCCTGAACTCCCCCTTTTTGTTTTTTTCAGATTCCGATGCCAGTGCCGGCAGGTAGAAAGAAAAGAAACTCCCCTCCCCCACTCTGCTGGCCACCCGGATAATCCCTTTGTGACCCTTTATAAAAAACCGGCAAGAAAACCCCTGAGTCTTTAGCTCAGGGGATGAATTGACGGATTATGATGTGCTTTTCAGCCTATGCGTTTTTGAAAAGCACTTAATCGAGAGCAACAGCATAGGTCT
>JAYEJJ010000143.1:0-3343 GCA_034660495.1 Thermodesulfobacteriota bacterium
TTCTTTCCATGCTGCTGAACCGGGAGTCCTGTATTCTGGTCTATGCCCATATCCTTTTGCTGGCAGGCGCCACAGAGCTTGCCCAGTTTTATATTGACGGCCGGTCCCCGCTGATTTTGGATTTTGTCATTGATGCGTTTGGCGGTTTTTTTGGTATTCTATTGATGAAATTTTTCAGCATGAATACAAGAGAACTCGGGAGCCCAGGAGGGGTTGGATCTTCTTTAGGAGGGAATCGCCTGTCTTGTGTATGAGCTGAAAAGGGAAGATATCCATTTTGTCCTTGTCGGCGGCGGAACAGAGCTTGATTTGCTCAGGGAAATGGCCCGAAATTTACGCATTGAAGAGTTTGTCACTTTTACCGGGCGGGTCTCTGATGAACTCCTGATGGAAGTTTTGAGCACGGCGGATGTATGTGTAAACCCGGATGTAGTCAATTAAGGTTATTGTGATTGCATCTTCCCCGGATTAAAACACCCATATCAGCATCGGCCAGGGGGTCATGGTCAAGATAGGCATCCCGCAATTTCGGGGGGCAGGCCTGCGTTATTGTGGTTATGGGGAGGGCGTGGACAAAATTAACCAGAAGTCGAAGCATTTTCATGCTGCTTTTTTAAAAAAATGGATGTAAATTATGAATTTTTACAAAAAATTTGGATCTGAGCGCTATAGGGGTGCCGGGTAACCGGCATTCCTACCGCGACCTGGTAAGTTTTTGTTTTTACATATGAGCAGCAGAAGGGTCTAACGATATCTTCTTGTGTGGTAAAGCCGGACTGAAGCCGGATATTTACCTTTAGGAGAAATAGAGGCAATTTTCATGGAAAAATTAAAGGCAGCCCATTTGCCATCACTTAGGGAACAGATTTCAGGTATTTTTGAAAGCCACAGGGATGACGATCATCATCTTGTCCAAGAGCTGGAAAACATCATAAAACAGGATGAGGATCGTGTTTATTCTGTTATTTTTGAAGTGATCTGCCGGCTTAAACTGGCCCCTGAAAAAGCAGCGTCTCTGTGGAATGGTGTTTTGGCGCATAAAAAAGAGATGGAACGTCGCTTTGAGCGAAATGTGGGAATCCGGACATCTTTATGCGATTATCTGTGTACCGTGAACAACACCCTTGAAAACCCAATGGTGGTGGAAACCCGTGTATTTGAAAATTATACCCATTCCCATATGTATGATTATCTTACAGGTCTTTACTCCAGAGAACTTCTTGACAACATCCTGGAGCGTGAGCTGGCGCTGAGCAAACGTCATGAAGCAGAACTTTCGGTTCTTTTTTTGGATATTGATCATTTTAAAACGGTAAATGACACATACGGCCATGCAGCCGGGGATGAATGCCTTAGTAATAGGGTTTTAATAATTTACCCATTAAGTTCTTTGCAATATAATAAGACGGTTATGGCGTCTTCTGGTCAAAAGCAAAATATGTGCCAGTATTTCAGAAAAAAGTTGGCACCCTTCATAATCCATCAAAAGTAGTTGACACTTTTTTTGAGATAATTCCCGAAAAATGGGAATGTGGCTCCAGAAAGTGTAAACTGGCAAATGAAGGATGCCAAAAAGGGCATCCTTCATTTCCACTTTACACTTTCCAGATCAGACTTTCCGTTTCTCGGGAATCTCTTTCAAAAAGTGTAAAGTACTTTTGGGCTCACATGAAGGATGCCGGTTTTTTCAATTAATTCCCGGATGATCCTGATATTCTTTTTTTTATATCTCGGAGCGAGGAATGTCTGGCATTTGGGGCAATGACGGTTTCTGCAAGAGTTGTAGGAATTGCTGGAGTGGCCGCAACTGTCACAAAATTCTATGTGACCACCCTGGGCAGCCGTACGGCAGGTAATAATCTGGTTGATGACACCAATTTGTTCAGGCGAAGCAGAGTAGTTGTTCAAATAATCTTGACCATATTCTCTTAAAATATCAGCGACCTCAATGGTGGGTTTGGTGACAGGGCTGCTTTTCTCACAGCCCGTTTCACTCATTTAAGCCCCCTTATGCCATTTGTATACATTTCTTTTTCCAGTGTATCAAGCGGGCTTTTAATGGTGGAAACAAACTCGTTTGACACATGCATATACCTCGCAGTGGTGGCAAGGGCTACATGCCCCATCATGCGCTTTATGACATAAATTGGCACTCCCTGTTCCATGAGGTGAGTGGCGAAGCAGTGCCTCTTATGGGGAGCTCCCCATAACCGGCATTATGGTGAGTGATATAAAATGGTGAGTGAGGATAGCAAACCAGCCAAAACAGTAAGTTGCTCATCGATTCACTCACCATTTTATCATTCACGGCCAAGAGAAATTAGGAAATCCATCAGGTTTTTGTCATCGGACCAATCCGGGAGTTCAGTTGTCGGCAGGATATCAACATATGCCGCCTCCAGTGCTTTTCTCCTCGTCTCTGTGTCCGCCTTGGCATAAATTTGAGTAGTACTTCAATCGCTGTGCCCAAGGGAATCCCTGATGTAGATAAGTTAGACACCAGATTGTAGTAGATGAACGCTTTTGCTGTGCCTTAAATGGGGAGCTTTCCATTTATACAGAAAATGGTGAGAGTTTTGTTTTTTTTACCACCCAAATGCATGAATTCATTACATTGTTCTCAATTACTCACCATTTTATATCTCTCACCATAATGGCGCGGAAAACTCCATCCGGGAGTATGTAAAAAAACGTAAAATCAGTGGCGGTACCCGTAGCAATACCGGACGTCGATGCCGCGACACCTTCACCAGCTTGAAAAAAACGTGCCGCAAACTCGGCATATCGTTTTGGGAATATCTCAAAGACCGAATCGAGAAAAACGGGACTATTGCCGATTTTTCAGAGTTGATTCGCCAACAAAAAACAAATCCCGGATAAAATTTTTTTTCCGTCAAATACTTCCATTTTGTTTGACCGCCATAACAGAGCAATCGCATGAAATTGTTCTCGCCCCTTTAAACCAGTTTTCGGGTAGTTTTCCAGAACTCGTATGTGTGCATGGCACTATCGGAGGCAGGGAGACGATCAGGTGTTTTCTTCTGCGGATTCATATACCGGTCGGTTTTCGGACACATGAAGTGACCGGTTCCGGTATTTGCATCGGAGCAGTCCAAGACGAGCTACGAGGGACGAAGGCAAGCAAATGCATACATGAGCGGAAGGTTACATTGGATCGGCTGATGCCGGGAACACGGCACGACTTCATAAAATTTCATGCTATCGCCCTGACTACCATGTCCTATACTATAGTTCGGGGTTCGGTTGCTTGTTACCATTATTTATTGAGATGTTACTTTTTTTGTCCAATTTGCCTCGGCCGGCTTACCAGGGGAACCCAAAA
>JAYEJJ010000144.1:0-44498 GCA_034660495.1 Thermodesulfobacteriota bacterium
ACTTAACACTTAACACTTAACACTTAACACTTAACACTTAACACTTAACACTTAACACTTAACACTTAACACTTAACACTTAACACTTAACACTTAACACTTAACACTTAACACTTAATAACAGCAGCAGATAAAGATATTATCCGGTGGCAATGGCAGAGAGGTCACACCCGTATCCATCCCGAACACGGAAGTTAAGCTCTCTTGCGCCGATGGTACTGCACAGGCAGCTGTGTGGGAGAGTAGGACGCTGCCGGTTTTCAAAAAAGCCCTGGCTGGACATTTGTCCGGTCAGGGCTTTTTTTGTTTTAATTTTTTGTAATTGTGATATCCTTATCTCTGCCATTTTCATTGGGGGTATAAACATTGGGGGTATAAACATTGGGGGTATAAACATTGGGTAAAAAATGAATAAAAATGAAAAACGTTCTGAAAAAAGGGCATGTTTTGCACCGGCAGATATGGGGCATTGGGTTGAATGCCGGATAAATGGGGAAATAAAGAGTTTCAAGGTGCTCAATATGTGTGAAAATGGTATCGGCATGCTGGTCCGTCAGTCAGATGCTGACATATTGGATGTTTTCAGGCCTGATGTTCTTTTAACCATAACCCATATCACGCCAAGGGGGAGAATGGAGGTCAATGCGTTAATCAGGCATGTCTCACCAATTACAAAGGGCGAATTCAAGGGGGGGGGTTGTGTCGGGTTTTCAATTTCTATTTAGTTTCTTTTTTGGGTGATTAGAGGTTGTGAATTTGTATTGTTTCTTTGCTGCCAATTTTTTCGGCACAGGAAGCGATTTGTTGATGATGGGTAAAGAGGATCACCTGATTTTTTTCTGATAATCCAGCAAGACATTTAAGGGTGGCTCTGGAACGTTCATCATCAAAATTTATCAGAATATCATCAACAATAAAGGGAATGGGCTGGCAGTTCCTGAGCCGCCACTCCAGGGTGGCCAGCCTGAGGGCAAGATAGAGCTGGTCACAGGTCCCTTCACTCATGCCTTCAACTTTTACCGGATATCTGGGATTATCCGGTCTGATCCCCACAAGAATGGGATTGCCGTTGTCATCGATATCCGTGCGGAGTTCTGAAAAGGATTTCAAGGTTAACTGGGAAAAAAACACAGAGGCTTTTTTCAGTACCGGATCCTGATGTTCTTTCCGGTAGCGCTCAATTTCCTGCTTCAGCACTTTAGCGGCCAGTTTAAATTCAATATACTGGTTGACCAGTCTTTTAATTTTTGCAGCTGTCTGTTCCATTTCCTCTGCAGCCACTGCGGCCTCAGCACTGCCGTCCATGTGCTCAAGCTCTCTTTTTTCTTCTCCGATTATCTGGGAAAGCGCTTTTATCTGAGGATCAAGTTCATTATCAATGCGGTACACCAGAGATTCTATTTCACCGGGGAGTTTGTCCATTTCAACTTCACAGGCCTGACGTTTTATGATTTCCAGTGACATGCCCTCACTTAGTTCAGCCAGATCTGCTCTTGTGTTTGAAATCTTTTCTTTGAGCTGTTGAAACTTGTCAGATTTACTGACAGCCAGAGTGAGATCTGTTGGTGTACTGCATTTTGCAGTTGCCAGCAGATCATTCATCAGTTTGTTGAGCCCCTGCTGTTTTTTTTCTGATTTTTTAATTTCTAAATCAATTTCTTCTTTTTCTTTTCTGCTGGCTTCCAGAGACTCTCTGTTTTGCCTGGCTTTTACCAGCATATCCCGCAGATGGAGGACTGCCTGATCCGGGGACAATTCCTTTAGTTCAGGTGATGTTTTATAAATCAAAGCGTTAATATCAGCTCTGAATTTTTCAGTGTCCCGGTCAATGCCTTTTATTCGGCTCTGGTAATCATTTGCTTCTTTAAGTTTTGTAAAGCAGCTGTCCAGGGTATCAAAAATATCCACCCCTTCACTGGGTAAAATTTTTTGGGTAAGTCCGAGTCCTTTTACTGCCTTATTCCAGTTCTCATGCCATTCTGCATCAAGAGCCTCAGCTTTTTTCAGTTCTTTTTCGAGTTTTTCAAGGGTTTTTTCGGCCCGGGTCCGGGATTCCATGAGTTTATTGTATTTGGCTCTGGTATTCTGGATGTCTTCCAGGTCGGATTCAGCAGCTGCAAGTACCGGTGCGATCAATTCTTTTTCAGAAAGAATGTTCACCTTATCCATCTTTTGGAGTTCATTGGCAAGAATGGTGCAATGCTTTAGCCTGAGTTCTTTGTGCTTTGCAATTGCCTGTTTTTTATGCGACAGTTCAATTACTTTGGATCGAAGTCGGTCCATATCCATAAGCCATGCCAGCATTTCTTCAGGCAGAAGCGGAGAAATGCCTGATGGTTTCCACAGGGCCTGCCAGGCTTCTTGTTTTTTGATTTTCTCTTTGTCTGCAGTTTTTTTCTGAAGACTGATTTCCAGTAGCGCCTGCTCAAGACTTTCAATTCTCGCCTTAAGGGCTGCGGCCTTTGCAACCCGGTCTGCTTCCCGCCTCATGCGGTCTGCAATATGATCAGCGCGTAGAACCTGTTTCTCATAGGCCAGGTGAAGCAGACTTCCAGTTTCATATTTTTCTGCCTCAGCGCTGACATCTTCCCTGTTTACCCATTGTCTCAGCAACAGGTCCCATCCTTTCTGTCTTTTCTGCCTTGCAAGATTGAGGGTGTGTTCTGTGGGGATATCTCCACTGTATTCAATCTCTTTGACACTGGCCAAGGCGGCTTTCAGTTCTGACTCAAGTTTTTCCTTCTCTTTTTTGTATTGTTTTTTTTGGGTTTCAATCCTGTTGAAATCCGTTTCAAAACGCCTTATTGTTTCCCCCATGGGCAGATTTAACCCAGGCAGGTCATCAAGATTTCCCGGCCATAACCCAAGCCTGTTGAGTTTTGACTGACACCTGCTCTGGGTGTTTGATATGTCCCATGAGAGTTCTTCTATTAATTTGTCAAGATCACCCTGTTTCCGGGTCATTTTAATAGCATTGACCAGTTCTTTGCTTTCCTTGACCTCTGGCAGACGGGACAGGGTTTCTGTTATTATTTCTATTTCTTTTACAGCATCATCTATGTGCTGGCCTAAATCGGATTTTCTCTGGACCATGGATTCATAGCGGGTACTTAACTCCTGAATGGTTCGCTTTCGATTGAGAACCGGTTTTAAAACGTCTATTTCTTTGAGTGTCAGATCCGGACGGACAGCTTCCAGATAAGCACCGGCATCCTTACGCCGGGCAATTCTCATGCCGTCCAGCCGGCTGCGGTCTTTTACCCCTTTGCGGTATTCTCCCAGCCGTTGATGGAGGTCTTCAATGGCCTCGGCATGATCAAGGATGGGCTGGTTTACAACCACAGCCCTTATTTTTTCATCAAGCTTTTTTTGTCTTTCCCGGTTATGGTCCAGCAGGGACTGGGTGTTCTGGATATCCAGGTCGAGTTTCTGGTTTTTTTTCTGGAATTGTTGTGGCAGGATCACTACATCTCCAAAATCCCTTAACTGATTCTGGAGATTTTCAAGTTTTGCCATTTGGGGTATAACCCGTTTAAGCCTTTTCAGTCGTTCAAGTTCAGCAGTGATTCTGTTTTTTTCCTGTTCGAGCTGTTTTTGTTGAATGCGGGATTCATTTAAACGCTGGTTATGTTCCTTCCATTTGCCGGAATTAAGACTTTTTTCCTTTACCTGTTTTTTTAAATCCTTATATTTCTTAAGGGTCAGGCTTATTTTCTGGGTGCTTCCCCTGGGTTTGAACAGATTTTCTGCTTCTTTATCCAGACTGTCCTGAATATCTTTTAAGGAAGTTATGCCTGCACCCGCAGAAAAGAGCGCCTGGCCGACTTCTCCCTTTTGATCCAGGATATCCTTTCCTCCCTGAACAAGTGTATTGTGGTCAATGCCGTACAGGGATTCAAAAACAGAAAACTCAATCCCCTGAAGAAAGCGGGCAGAAATATCAGCTTCCAGGGGATTTCCCTGGGAATCAACAATGTCTGCTTTTTTCCTTTTGCGGCGGTAAAATGTCAGCTGGTTTCCATTGGCTTCTTCCAGACATCCGCCAACCAGAAGCTGGTTGTTGGGATGGTTGAAATTGTCCGTGGTTCGCTGAGGAAAGCCGTACAAAAGCACCTTTAAAGCTCTCAGAGCGCTGCTTTTCCCGGCTTCATTGGGACCGAAAATAATATGAAGTCCTGGTTTTTCGCAGTTAAAATTCAAAACCTTATCCGTAAAGGGGCCAAAGGCTTTAAGGTCTAAGCGTTTAATTCTCATAACCCGGTTTCTTTGTGCATCAGTCTTGAGATTAATAATTCCCTGACACTGTCTTTTAGTTCTGTCAAGACCTCAGGATTACCGGAAAAAACAGGATTGTCCTGAATAAGTTCAGAGGTGAGCTTCCCCTTGAGGCTGGCAATATCCGGGTCCATTTCTGTAAGTGTTCCCTGATTCAAATTCAGATTCTCAACGGCCTTGACTATATCTGAAAAGGGGAGGTTTTCCCCTGAAACATGCGTTGTTCCGGTTTTACGACGGGTACTTATCTTTACCTTTTCAAGCCAGGTCTGCCCAAGACCTGCTGCAATTGTGTGAAAGGCTTCTATCCAGTGTTCAAACCGGCTGTGGAGATCATTGTGGCAGATACAGCTGCCCTCAAGTTCAAGCCTGATGGCCATTGGTTTTCCCAGGGCCCTTTGATGTTCTTCTTCCATTGAAGTACGGATCTGGTCGTGAATCATATCCTGGGTGGTACATCCGGATACATCTGCCTGGCATATGGCCCAGCGCAGCACATCCAGTTCACGGTGTTCCACCCGGTGGATGGTGTCATTTTTTACATGGACAAGGACAGCGCCTTTAGGGCCGGTTTCCCTTATATGGCGGCCCTGAATATTTCCCGGAAATACAATCCAGGGTGTTTCTGAGATGATTTTTTTTTGATGGACATGACCCAGGGCCCAGTAGTCATACCCCTTGGAATTAAGGTCGTCCAGAGTGCAGGGCGCATAGGTCTCATGGCCGGCGTGACCGGTCAGAGAGGTGTGGAGCAGTCCGATATTCAGAAAGCCCGGGGTATGTTCAGGAAAACTGGATGCCAGGTTGTCTGTTACCGTGCGTGAGGGATAGCTGCGTCCGTGGATGATCACGCCTTGTGTTTCAAGGGTGACAGACTGGGGTTTTCCCCGGGAAAACAAAGTGACATTATCGGGCAGGGCCATTGTTTTTGTGATCGGGCAGGCTGCATCATGGTTTCCAGAGACGATAAATACCTTTATTCCCTCCCTGGCCAGCTTTCCCATCCGGTTGGCAAAAAAAATTCCTGAATTATAGTCTTTCCAGTCACCGTCAAAGAGATCTCCGGCAATCAAAACAAAGGCCACCTTTTCTTCAATGGCCAGGGATATAAGATTGTCAAAGGCTTTTCTGGTTGCTCCCCGTATTTCATCAACCGGGGCATCCTCATAGGCCTCAAGCCCTTTTAAAGGACTGTCCAGATGAATGTCAGCTGCGTGAAGAAATTTTAACATGGTTTGTCTCTGTTCTCTTTTCTGACAGGCAACCGCTGGGGGCGGCAGTCTTCTGTTTCATTTTTTGTTTCAACGGGGTAGATGATCATGGGCCGGCCATGCCGGTTCTGAACACGCTGCAGGTTCAGGAACTGGAACCAGACGGATTGAGAAATTCTCCATACTGTAGATGACCCTGTCGTCAACAGAAAGTATGCCATCGGCTGCTATCACCAGGGCCTCTTCTGAAATAATTTCCCGGATATGGGCCTGGACGTCAACTTTCTTGTTTTCAGGGGTGATCTGTCCCCGGTATTGCCATTTGTGGATCGTATCTCCTGCCTGAATCTGGTAATTTTCAGGTGAGATATCAAAGGTTTTCAAGGCAAAGAACCTGAGGGTCTGAAGAAAGGATTCAAGACCCAAAGATCCCGGGCATACCGGGTCCTCAAAAAAATGGGCCTTGAAAAACCATTCATCCGGATCAATGGTCTTTTCAGCTTTTATGTATCCTTTCCCATGGATTCCGCCGTCTGGAATAAAAAAGGGTATCCTGTCAATCATCAAAAGTGCTTTTGACGGCATGCCGCTATTATTTGTGCAATCCGGGTCCCCGGGGTGAATCGGCGCCTCAGGGGTGAATTCAAAGGAAGATGAGGAATCGATTTCCTTTTTGGACGGGGTATAATCCAGGGGACTGTTCTTGATGCCAGACTGACTGGACAGGGCCTGTTTTGTAAAAAATCCAAAATTAGTGGTGCCCTTGTAGAGGATTTTATGGGTTTTAAGAATTTCCATTTTAAACTCCTGGATGATCAATCCGCCAGCCTTGGAAACATTTGTCATGGAGGAACGCATGGTGATGGTTCCCATTGTTTTATGGATCTGGTGCATCAATCTGGCCTCGCCCCCGAGATTTCGGAAAAAAAGCCGATTGTCACTGTGCAGGGCAGAGCCTGCATAGGCAGCCAGCCAGCCACAGGGTTGAAGGGCAATTTCAAGAAGGATGCAGAACGGAATGATCTCAGATCTGTCTGCCCGGAAATACCAGGCATTTTCAGGAATGTCAAATTCTGCTTCTATCCATCCCCCGGGTGTCATTTCCCATTGCCTGGGCTCAGTTTTTACCACCCGGTCCATAAAAAAATAGGGAGGCCGGGGAAGACGGGCGATTTTACGCTTTTTGTCAAAGATCCTGTATTTTTCACCAAAGGCTTTGGAAGGACTGCCCTGGGCAAAGGAGAGGATCTGTTCTCTGGTAAAAACTGCTTTTTTTTCTACGCTTTTTTTTTCTGGTTTGAATCTGTGGATCAGGTTTGCATCCATGATGGCTTCAAAACCCATTATTTCTGCCAGCACAATGCCGTTTTCGTCAGTAAAGGTAATATCCCCCTTTAACACGTAGGTATCTGTTTCATTTACTATGAGGGTGATGGTTACATCCCCCCTGGATTCAGCAATAGATGAGTAGACTCTGAATTTGTCCATGTAGGCAGGCAGGCAGACCTGTCCTGTATTTTCATAGGCCCATAGAATGGCAGCCTGAAAAGCGGCATCCAGGAGCAGAGGATCTATTGTCCATTTTTTTTTAAATGGTTTTTTAATCCAGGCTGACGGAGACCCTGACCTTGATGCGGTCACCTCAATTGTTCTGGCAGAACAGCCTGTAATTTTTTTTATGGCCTGAAGCTGGGTACCGTGGAAAAGGATGGTTTCATAAGCGGATTGAGGGGACATGGAAAAGGGCTTCATGTCCCTGGGGGATGATGCATTGTGTACAGGCGGATCAGGCAGTTTGTTTGAGAGGACAGCAGTGGCTCTGGCATGGCAATGTTTCTGATCTGCTGTACTGGAAATTGCCTGAATTTCAGTTTCAAACTCTGTGTCTGCCCGTGTGCATTTCCCCGTTCTGATATCAATATCAATGGTGCTGGTTCCGGGTTTAATGCCCTTTAACAGTCTCATTCGATCAAGCCCGGCAAAGTACAGTCCGGGGTTTGCATACTCTGCCCCATGGGCAAACCATTCCGCAAAAAGGGCAAAGGGAACCACAGGTTCATTGTCGATGATATGGGCGTTTAGAACAGGATAGGTGTCAATGCCTGCAGGATGGGTAAAGGCTGTTGAAAAATTATTGTCTGCTGGCGCGCACACAGGTTTGTTTTTCAAAGGAACACTTGTTTTTTCCGGGATAATCTCTGCGCCGATGATCACTTCAACATCATGGTCTGAATTGATCTCCATTTCTTCAATGAATTTTTCCGCTCCAGTTTCCAGAGAAATGAGATCGATCCCCCGTTTGAGGAATTCCTGCTGCAGGCCCGGTGATACCATTCCCCCTTCCCATGGACCCCAGTTGATGGAGATAAATCGGCAGCTGGTATTTTCCTTTGCTTTTTTCTGGGCGTATTTGTTTAATACCTCGTTGGCCATGGCGTAGTCTGCCTGGCCTGTATTGCCTGTCCTGGCAGCCACCGATGAAAACAGGATGAAAAATTTCAGATGTTCTGCGGTTACTGCTTTGGCAAGGTGGGTCAACCCCATAACCTTTGTGTCAAATACCCTGGAAAACTGCGCTTCATTTTTGTCACAGATTAATTTGTCCTCCAGGATACCTGCACCGTGAATAACAGCTGTAACAGGACCCCATGTGTTTTTAACCTCATCTATTATCTCATTGACCCGGTGACTGTCCCTGATGTCGCCTGAAAAATATTTTACCTGTGACCCTGCTGATCTGATTTGTTTGATATTGGTTTTTATCTCCCTGCTGGAGGCAATTTTCCGGTATTGTTTTTCTAGTTCAGTGGGGGCGGTTTTCTGCCCCTGAAAGACTTTTTCAAGAATTTTCTTTTTTATGTCAGCTTCATTTTCAAGGGGGATTAACCAGTCAGGTTCGTTTTTTTGAAATGGATCGTCAGATCTGCCGATGAGCACAAGTGTTACACTGTATTTTTTTGCAAGCTCAAGGGCGCATTTTGCAGTGACCCCTTTGGCACCCCCAGTGACAACAACAACATCGTCTTTGTTAAGCGGGATAGTGTGTTTGTCCTCAGGATTTTTTTCATCTGCCAAAGGGTCTAAAAAAACAGCTGAATCATTGATTATTCCAATCTCAACACTGCCCCGCGTCATAAGCAGAGGCACAACAGCCTCTGCCTTTTTACGGCATATGTCCGGAGAAAAGGGCAGATCTATGCTTTTGCACAGTACATTGTCCCATTCTTTGTCTGCTGTTTTTGAAAGTCCGCCAAGGCCTCCCTGAAAGGGATCACACTGGATTGTTTCATGAAATCCAAAATCACCGCCAAGAAAGGAAATTGTTGCAAAAAAACCGCCCTGATCTGAAGCAGATGTCATCAAAAATGGACCAAACTTTTTTGCCAGAAAAAATGCAGATTTTAAAAATTCTCTGCTGCATCTGTCAGGATGGGGTGTTGTTTCTCCAGTACTTCTGTTGTTGTTTTTTAGGGACAGGGCATCTGAGACAATGACAAGGCCTGCAGCATCTTCAGGATGAACAGATCGGTCATGGATATCAATGAGTTTTGTCTTAAACCCTTTTTTTTTGAATTGGTCTTCAAACGTCTGGGAAATCCCGGAATCTTCCCGGGTAATATAAATTCTTTTGCCGGCATCAATGGTTATCCTGGCACCATTATGAAATCTGACCTGATCAATGGGCTGCCTTTTCAGTGTTATGGTCTGGCGAAGGATTTTTTTTAGCCTGATCCGGTCTACCTTTTTTGTTGATTTTTTCCCTTTGTTTTCCAGGGCCAGGCATATATCATTAAGGGTTTTCAAGGTTCCCATGTTTTCCGGGGTAAGACTTTTGGCCTCAGGGAGCTCCTTTTCAAGTCTGGCAACAATTTCAACCCGTTTAATGGAGTCAATGCCAAGATCAGATTCCAGGTCCATGTCCGGCTCAAGCATTTCTTCGGGGAAACCGGTAAGACTGCTTATGGTTTTAACCAGAACATTCATGGTTTGGTCAGGATAGGTTTCTTGAGAAGAGATGTCAGACAATTGGGCCTGGTCGGTTTGTTTTTTATCTGTTGCCAGGGAAGTCAGATTTTCTTTTGTTTTATCTGTTTCTTCTTTGTTTTCCAGGGCCAGGCATATATCCTTCAGGGTTTTTAACGTTCCCATGTTTTCCGGGGTAAGACTTTTGGCAAGGGGGAGTTCTTTTTCAAGTCTGGCAACAATTTCAACCCGTTTAATGGAATCAATGCCCAGATCTGATTCTATGTCCATGTCCGGCTCAAGCATTTCTACGGGAAAACCTGTAAGAGTGCTTATGGTTTTAAAAATCAACGCCTGGATGTTTTCTTTGTCCATGCCTGAATTTTGCTGATTCACGGAAATGGTACTCAAGGTATCAGGGGCAGGTGATTTCTGTTTCTCATTTGGGGCCAATGTATCCTGTGGCTCACCTGGTGCAGGCGTATCCTCTGGTTCACATGGGGCTTTTGGAGCCATATCTTTACAAACGCCCTGATTTTTAGAACTCCCCTGATTTTGATCGTCAGAATAACCATGGCTGTGAATTCCAGAACCGCTGGAATTTTGATTTTCAGCACACCAGGCTTTTTTTTCAGCAGAAAAATTATTTTTTTCAATAAAGTCCGGAGAAGTGATGTGCTCGGCAAATCCCCGGGTCTGCTCCATCATCCGCTCCAGGGTACTGCCTGCAGCTGCCTGGGTTTCAAGGAATTTTTCATGGGCTTTTGCTGTCTGGGCCTGAAGGGAGGTAATGGATTCAAGACCCTTTTGAACCATATGCATGGCATTGGACAGCAGGGAAGGGTCTGAAGAATATTTTTCAGATTCAACGTGTTTCATGGTGTTTTCTTTTTTTGGTTGTAATGGATTTAACAATTTTACCTCTGATGAATACGGATTGCGTCTTTTTTTGCCGGTATTGACTTTTTCATGAGGTTTACTGGTTTTTTGCGGGTATTGTTCCCTTGACACCATATGAGGGGCATGTCCCCCCTGCAGGGAATCTCTTTGTACACGGTTTTGTTGGTTTGCACTTTTCTCTCTGGGGGCTGACAGATGAGAAACGGGAATATCGCATGGGTTATCAGGCTTTATATTGGCTCCGGTAAGGGGGATCCGCATGATTATTTTCGCTGGTTGTTCAGCCGGGTCTTCCCATTTTGTCAGATCAGCAGAAAATCCCTGGGATGTAAGAAAACACAGGGCTTTTGCCAGGTCTTCTATTCCTTTTCCTCTGCCTGAAGACGCATCAAAGGCTATAACATCGGCTTTTTTATCTTTTAAAATGGATTTTGTCAGCCCGGTCAGTACATTTTTGGGACCAACTTCCAGAAATGTGGTGATATTGCTGTTAAACATGGCCTCAATGTTTTCAAGAAACAGGACCGGGTTCAGCATCTGTCTGGCAATAAGGGATTTTGCCCTGTTTCCCGAAGCCGGGTAGGTTCTTCCGCTTGTGTTGGAAAATAAGGGCAGAATAGATTTTTTTATCTGTATGTGGTTCAGGCGCTCTGTAAACGGCTGGGCAGCCTTTTCAATAAAAGGGGTGTGAAAGGCCGCAGATACAGGCAGCCTGATTGTCCGGATGTTTTCCTGTTTAAACAGGTCTGCAGCCCTGGTGATCTCTTCTGCTCTGCCGGAAACCACACCCTGGTCATGGCTGTTTCGATTGGCCAGTATCAGGTCCACCTGTTTTGAGGCCATCATGTCTTCAATCTTTGATAAAGGGGCTTTTACCGCCAGCATGGCCCCTTTTTCATTTGATTTCCCCGGTGCTTCTGCCATATATCTGCCCCGTGCCGTTCCAAGCAAAAGATAGTCTGTTTTACTCAATCTTCCGGCGGCATACAAAGCAGACAATTCTCCAAAACTGTGGCCGCAGACCGCATCAGGTTCAACCCTGAAATATTTCAGAATTTCCAGTATGGCAAGGGTGAGCGCTCCAACGGCAGGCTGGGCAATATCTGTGCTTCTCAGCCTTTCCTCAGCGGTTTTTCTGTCCTGGTTACAGGCAGGCAGAGAAAAGATATATCTGCTTAATGGATCAGATTTCCGGCTGCCCCATTCCCTGGCAAAGCTTTCTTCTGCCATAATAAAGGCTTCCATTGCCTGGGGAAACAGGGATATCAGATCTCTTCCCATGTCCATGTACTGGCTTCCCTGACCTGGAAACAAAAACCCGAGTTTTCCTGATTTTTCTCTGCATCCATAAAAAAATCCAAATTTGTTCCATGGTGCATCTGGACTGGTATAAAGCAGGGACGATCCCTGTTTAATGCGGGACTGGATATCATCACTTTCTTTAATTAAAAACAGGAATCGAAAGGGGGCTTTTATGGAGAATTCCTTTCTTGAAAGGGCTGCATGCCAGGCAATCGCCTTTGTCTTTTCCATTGAATCAGCGTTTTTATGGAAAATCAGATTGTCCTGGAATTTGATAATTTTTTCTTTTAATGCATCCCTGGATTCTGCGGAAAACGCTGCTATCTGAATGCTGCCGTCCCAGGAAATATGTTCTTTCCGGTTGTTATGTTCCTCCAGTACTGCATGAAAATTGCTTCCGCCAAACCCGAAAGCGCTTACCCCTGATCGTCTTGGATGCTCATGCCGGCCCATCCAGGGTTTTGACCGGTCATTAAGATAAAAAGCGGTGGCATTAATGTCAAGATCAGGGTCAGGCTGATCTGCCTTAAGGGTCGGGGGAATCACTTTGTGATAAAGGCACAGGGCTGATTTAATGAGTCCTGCTGCGCCTGCAGCGGCCTTGCCGTGGCCGATCATGGATTTTACTGATCCCACAGCGCAGAAAGCCTTTTTGTTATGGTCCTGGATAAATTCTTTTAATGCCGTAAATTCGATTTTATCCCCAACCCGGGTTCCGGTTCCATGGGCCTCAATCACCTCCACAGTGCAGGGGTCAATGTCTGCTTCTCTGTACGCGGCTGTCAGGGCTCTCAGCTGTCCCCGGGCATTGGGGGCATAAATCCCCCCTGATCTGCCGTCGCTGGATGTGCCTATTCCTTTGATAACGGCATAGATTCTGTCTTTATCCTTTTTCGCGTCTTTCAGCCGTTTAAGCACCACCATGCCGATGCCTTCGCCAAGAACGGTACCGTCGGCATCTTTTGAAAAGGGTCTGGCATCACTGGTATGGGAGAGAACCCCGGTTTTGGAAAAGCACATGTGCATGAAAATGTCATTTAAGGTGTCTACCCCGCCGGTGACAGATAAATCGCATTTGCCCGAGACAAGCTCCATGACAGCAAGGTGGATGGCACTCAAAGAGCTGGCGCAGGCGGCGTCAACAACAGAATTGGTGCCGCCAAGGTCAAGCCGGTTGGCGATCCGTCCGGCAACCACATTGCCGAGAAGACCGGGAAAAGAGTTTTCCTGCCACTGTGAATAGGCGCTGGAGATCCGTGTTATGACTTCTCTTGTTTTTTTCCTGGATATGCCGGACTCCTCCAGGGCTTTTTTCCATATGGGATGACCCAGGCGGGCGCCCAGGGGAATTACCAGTTCCTGGGTGCCTGTGACTCCAAGGATGATATTGGTCTTTTCTCTGTTAAAGGTTTTATGTTCAGAAAACCCCGCATCGTCAAGGGCCATTTCAGCCACCAGAAGGCCCAGCAGCTGTGAGGTGTCTGTTGCATCAAGGTTGCTGGGCGGCATTCCAAACCGTGCAGGATCAAAGGAAATTTCCGGGATAAACCCGCCTTTTCTGCAATAGGTATGATCGGGTTTTGAGGGGTCTTTGTCATAATAATCTGCTAGGGACCAGTGGGTTTTTTCAGGGATGTCAGTTATGGCATCTTTGCCGTTAAAAATAAGTCTCCAGAATTCCTTGAGTCCATTGGCTTGAGGGAAGATGCATCCCATTCCAATGATGGCCACATCACTGCTTTTTTTCAATATTATCCTCCATGGTTTCCCAGATACCTGATTTTTTTATATAACCCACATGATGCACAGCATCACAACAAACCCTGAAACTTGAATTTTGCCGCGTCTTGTTTCTTGTATCTTGTTTCAAGTTTCTTATAAACCCACATGTCCTGGCGGACACAACGAAGCATGGGTCGAAGACGCGCAGCCAACAGAAGAGTGCCGCCCCCAGCGGTTGCCTGTCAGGAAAGAGAACGACGGAGGACTTTTTGCCCTGCCAGGCTAAAAATCGCCAACCTGCGGCCACTGGTCCTCAAACTATTTGATTTTTTTAACGCCTGGCAGGGCAAAAAGTCTGATCTCCTTTGGTTTTCAATGTCCCTTACAGGCAACCGCTGGGGGCTCTTAATCGGCTGTTTCATATAAAAAAATCTCATGTTTTGGGTTTAATGTTAAGGGTTTTGTTTTTATAACAGGGGATTTGACAAAAGTTTTACAATAAGCCCTGTGGCAGTATTCAGGCGGCTTATTGTTTGTATTGAAGTTTGACTTTGAAAGTCAATGGTTGTAGTGTATAAACCATAAGATCAAAAAGTACCGGCAATATTTGAGGGTTGCAGGATACAAGGACTTCCCCCTGGGGAGGCTTTGGAGGTTAAATGAAAACAGATATTCTTATTGTTGATGATGAAAAAGATATGGCCAGGCTGATTAAGAGAATCCTGGAATCTGAACTTGAGTGCAGTGCAGTAATGGCATTTTCAGCATTTGATGCTGTAACAGTGCTTGAACAGCAAAATTTTGATCTGATGCTGTGTGATATTAAAATGCCGGGTATGGATGGGTTTCAACTCCTTGACCATGCAAAGGAATTTTATCCTGACGTAACTATTATGATGATTACGGCATACAGCAGCTTACAGCCTGAGCCCAAGAAAAAAAAATCCTTTTATCTCCGTTCACTGTCCAACTATTCCTGAAAATATTCTGGAAAGTGAATTGTTCGGGTATAAAAAAGGGGCATTTACCAATGCAGTCCAGGATAAACCCGGTTTATTTCAGGAGGCCTGTATGGGTACGATTTTTCTTGACGAAATCGGTGATGTCGGCCCCTCCATACAGACAAAACTGCTGCGGGTTCTCTAGGAAGAGGTTAAGGAAAAGGTTTTGACACGATTCAACCAGAATTACATCCACGCCATGCTTTCCCTTACCAACGGCAATGTCTCCAAGGCAGCCCGGCGCTGCGGTCTGGAAAGGCAGACCCTTCAGCAGATCATGAAGCGGTTCTCCATTTCTGCGGATGATTTTAGATGATTTTTTGGAAGATTTCTAAGCCCGGGGATGAAATTTTTTGTGCATTTCAGGGATGTATTTCTGGGAGATATGGGTATAGATCTGGGTGGTTGAAATATCAGAATGGCCGAGCATGGTCTGGACCGACCTTAAATCAGCCCCTCCCTCAATCAGGTGGGTGGCAAAGGAATGTCGGAAGGTGTGCGGGGTGATATTTTTTGATATGCATGCCTTTAAGGTATACTTTTTTACTATTTTCCAGAATCCCTGTCTGGTCATGGGCTTTCCCGCCCTTGCCACAAAAAGATACGGACTTGAATGTCCTTTGAGAAGAAGGGGCCTGGCCGTTGTTATCCAGTTTTCAGCAGCTTTTCTGGCAAAGGATCCTAAAGGAACAATTCTCTCCTTTTCCCCTTTTCCAAAAATCCTTACAAACCCGGCTTCCGTATTAATGTCCTGCACTTTCATATGAATAAGTTCGGAAACCCGAAGTCCTGCACCATAGAGGATTTCAAGCATGGCTGCATTGCGGATTCCTTTGGGTTTTGTCTGGTCAGGCCCTTTAAGAAGGGCTGTTACCTCGTTCACTGAAAGGGTTTGCGGTAGATATAGCCCCGTCTTGGGAATATCAATTTTTTTTACTGGATTAAAGGAAATGAGCCCTTCCTGGAAAAGGAATTTGTAGAATCCCCTGACACTGATCAGATGTCTTGCCCTTGATTTTGCTGACAACCCATTATTAGAAAGGTTTACAAGCCAGCTTAAAATGGCGGTTGTATCTGTTTTTTCAATATCAAAAATGCTGCAGGTTTCAAGAAAGGCAGCATACTTTTGAAGATCAGCGGCATAGGCTGTGACAGTGTTGCATGATACCCCTTTTTCAATCAGGAGATGTTCCCGGTATTGGTCAATCAGCTTATCCATTGTCTAGGATATAATCGTCGTATCCCATGGTGTTGAGGACTTCTGCGCCGGAGTCAGTCACCAGGACCATGTTTTCAAGCCGGATCCCCCCCCATCCCGGCAGATAGATGCCCGGTTCAACCGTGACCACCATTCCAGGGTTTAAAATAGTTTTATCCCGGGTTGAAAGCCTTGGCGCTTCATGGATGGCAATGCCCACACCGTGCCCCAGGCTGTGTCCAAATCGACCCTTGAATCTGGTGCTGTCAATATAATCCCTGGCTGTTTTATCTATTTTATCGGCGGATATACCGGGTTGGATGGCCCTGACGGCAAGGTCCTGGGCGTTAAACAAAATATCATAGGCTTCTTTAAAGGTGGTGTCCGGCTCTCCCAGAACCAGGGTCCTTGTGGTATCACTGCAGTAACCGTTGAGTCTGACTCCGAAATCAAACAGCAGCGGCTCCCCGGACCTGAACTGCCGGTTTCCGGGAATGGCATGGGGAAGGGCGCTGTTTTCTCCGGATGCAGCAATGACAGGAAAGGACAGAGTGTCTGCTCCGTTGTAGCGCATTTTTTTTTCAAGGCACCAGGCCGCGGCTTTTTCTGTCATACCCGGAACAATTTTTTTTCTGAACTGCAGAAAAGAGGTTTCAGCGATTTCCAGGGCCGCTTTTACGGCAGCAATCTCCTGATCATCCTTTTCCATGCGGAAATCCTTAAGAATATCATCTGCTGCCACAAACTCCATGTCAAGTCCCTGGTCAAGGGCTTCTTTTTGTATGCGCATAAACATGTGGTGGGTTAATCTTTCAAATTCAATCCCGACCTTTGATGCGTTAAGGGAGTTAAGGGTGATGCAGAGGTCTTTTTCTATTTTTTCTCTGTAGCAGACCACCCTGTACAGCGCTGCTTCATTGGCTGCCTGGGTATCATAACGCGGGTCCGCTGCCAGAATCAAATCCGTTTGAGTTATAACCAGCAGGCCCGCTGTTTCGTCATAAATTCCGTCTTCCCCTGTATAGCCGCTTAAATATCTTCTGTTGGCATCAGAAAGAATGATGATTGTGTCCATATCTGCTTTTGACATGTCTGTTCTGATTCTTTTTATTCTTTGTTTTATCATTGGTCTATCCATTTGAATTCCTCTTTTTTTTTTTATGAAACAGCCGATTAAGAGCCCCCAGCGGTTACCTGTCAGGAACATTGAGAACCAAAGGAGATCAGACTTTTTCCCTGTGGCCGGTTCGATGATAAGGGACCGGCCATGCCGGTTATTGGAAGTTTTCCGACATGCATCTGAAACCGATGGTGTTGGAAGTAAATCCAGTCTTAAAAAGTCCTCGGGAGCTTATGGTAATATGACTTCCGGCAATCCACCCCCCCCCCTTGGCCACCTGGAATAAGGTTCTGCTGCTGGTGTCAAAGGGCGCTGGTTCACGGTCTGTGGTCCATTCCATGACATTGCCGAGCATGTCAGAAAGTTTAAATGCATTTGCATACCAATCATACTCAGAAACAGATGTGGTGCCGCCTATGCCGGTTTTTTCAATATTGCAGGCATTTTCATTCCACTGGTTACCCCAGGGATACTTTAAGGCCAAATCTGTCCTGGCCGAAGCCTCCCATTCAGCTTCGGAGGGAAGACGTCTTCCAATCCACGATGCAAACATCAGGGCATCTTCAAGGCTTACCTGAACAACTGGATGGTATTTTTTCCCATGAATTGAGCTTCCTTCGCCCTCAGGCTGGAACCAGCAGGCGTTTTTTACCATGCTGCTGCCTGAACCGGTTCTCCAGACAGATTTATGTTTCCCTTTTGTAAAACGCCCATAAAAAACTGTGCCAAAGCCTTTTTTTTCCGCAGTGGTAATATATCCGGTCTGCTCGATAAATGTTTCAAAAAGAGCATTGATGACAGGGTACCGGGCCATATATATCCGGGGCATTTCAATTTCCTGAAGATCAAGGCTGTGTTTCAGGGATTTTGTGGTGCCCACTGTATACCGGCCCGCCGGAACCATAACATAGGTATTGTATTTTTTTTCCTCTTCTCCAAGAAAATTGTCAAATTGTTCAGAATTCTCTTTTTGTGCCCGAAATTCTTCCAGCGCGGCCAGTTCTTCCTCATTGAGTTCATCAATGTCTTCAAGTTCTTCATCCTCATCCAGTTCAATTTCCTCAGTGTCCTCATCCAGCGCCTCAATTTCTTCCAGCTCTTGATCAGGGTCCAGTTCTATTTCCTGAACATCTTCATCTTCCAGCGGGTCCGGTTTTTCCCCATTGAGTTCATCAATGTCTTCAAGTTCTTCATCTTTATCCAGTTCAATTTTCTCAGTGTCCTCATCCAGCGCCTCAACTTCTTCGAGCTCCTGATCAGGGTCCAGTTCTATTTCCTGAACATCTTCATCTTCCAGCGGGTCCGGTTCTTCCCCATTGAGCTCGTCAATGTCTTCAAGTTCTTCATCTTTATCCAGTTCAATTTCCTCGGTATCTTCATCCAGCGCCTCAATTTCTTCCAGCGCTTCATCGGGCTCCAGTTCAATTTCTTCAACGTCTTCATCTACCGGGTCAACAACATGCAACTCTTCGTTTTCATCCAGTTCTATGATTTCTGCGTCTTCTGCGTTCGGACCTTCACTGCCATCTGAAAATCCCTGAGATATTTTGTTTAAAATTTTCTTAATCTGTTCGACAAAATCACCTTTTTTGAGATTTTCAGGGATCTGTTCCACGTCATCCATAAATTCCGTAATAAGTGTTAACAGGGACGCAAACTGTTCTATATCAACATGCCCTGAATGTACAGCATCCTTAAAAGTGCCTAAAAGGTCGTTTTTAGCATCCACGGTTATGTCAAAAATATTTTCACGAGTGATTGTGATATTCTCAGGATTTTTCTCAGCGGATAGAAGTTTCAGATCCTTGACAATAGAAGTGCGTATACTTGAGAAGTTTCTTCGTTTTGATTTGATTCTGGCAGGGTCGTCTTCAACCTGCCATATGGATTTTATCAGGCGGTCTGTATCAATTTTCTTTAACTGCTTAAGGGACTCATCAGAATAATAGTGCGCTCGAACTGCGGTAATAAGTTTGGATTTTATGGAATTTGTTTTATAGCCGAGGCTGTTTATGGCCTGGTCTATCTCCTGAAGTGTTATGGAAACCGCTGCCAATGGATTTTATTCCTTAATAATGACGATGATGCCAGTATAACAAAAAAGCATGACGCTTGAAAAAAACCGTATGTAGTCTCTATTCTCTTGTCCCTCACAGGTATTTGATTATCGAGCATAAACATCATACCTGAAATTTTTTTTTTGTAAAGTTCGGGCTGACCTTAATTAATTGTATTTGATTGTGTTCTGATATTGATTTTTTTTTTTAGTATGCTAACATAAGTTTTATGTGTACAATACTAACCATTGCCGGCCAGGAAGGGGGAAGCGGCAAAACAGCCATTGCTGTCAATCTTGCTGCATCTATTGCTCTTTTGGAGAAAAAGACCCTTATTGTGGACTGTGATCCAAGGGGATGCGCCACATCTGCTGTCCTGGAAAACCAGAAAATTCAGTGTGATTTAAGCTCGGTTTTTTCAGGCAGAGTTGCGCTGATGGACGCTGTCATAAATGCAGACCCTGCCTTTCTTAATGTCCTTCCTGCAAATTTCAGTCTTTTTTATGCCGCCACCCGGTTGTCCTATACCCCGGGAAATGAAAAAATCCTCAGAATTTTACTGGAAGAAATCAAAGGGCAATATGACTATATCATCATAGATCCGCCTTCCTCGTTCAGTTTTATGACAACAACGGCCATGGCCGCATCCAACTGGCTTTTAATTCCTTTTTCAGGAAATTATTCATCTTTTACTGAATTTAAAACCCTGCTGAAAATGGTGCGTTACATTGACCGGCAGTTTAACATACACCTGAAAATTTCCGGACTTGTCTTGAACCGGTGCAGTGTCAGACAAAAAGAATGTTTCACCACCTGCAGGGAGTTCAAGGACATCAGGGACATTGTTTACAATACCTGTATTCCATGGGATAACATGATCAGCAGGTGTGCAGAATCCGGCAGGCCTGCTGCCCTGTGCGACCTTGACTGTCCCGGAGCCAAAGCCTTTTTAAGTCTTGCCCGGGAGGTGTGTTCTTTTTTCAGGTGAACGATTAGAACTGAGAAGAAAGAGTTTGATAACCTGGTGTTGTATTCAGCCGTCAATCCATGGGAGCTGTCAGGATGAAAATTACAGATTCAGAAAAAATACGATCAAGTGAAAAAGAATTTATTGATTTCATAAATGCAGAGCTTGACTGGGAAGCCATTGAAAAAATGCTGCTTGAGAAGCATCATTTTATGCTGCAGGATGATGTGGATTATAAAAACGGAGATCTGGTTGTCTATAAGGACAAAATTGCCTATCAACTTGATTTTGATGTAAAGGTTTCCCTTTCAGTGATATTTGACAGGGATGGAGAATGTCTGGATATTTCGGCCCTGGGCGGGGTTGATTTTGAACAGTAAAACAAAGCGGGTCAGGAAAACAGGAATACAGATACAGCCCCTGAGCAAAAGCGGGAAGATCTTTCTTCCATGACATCAAACCTGGCTGAGATGATATCTGATATTAACAGCGGATGCGAATAATGGTTGATGAATCAAAGGACTCCATTGATGCCTCAAAGGTCAGGTTTGAGCTGGATGAAATACTGGCAAAGGAAATTATTTCCTTTATAGATATGGATACGGATATTGCCATGGTGTCCTATAATCTGGCCAATATTTCATGCGTACTCCTGGCGGTTGAACGGGAACGGGAAATCAAAAGTTTTGCAGAATTTCCCCCGGAACGGTTTACCAGAGACTCTCTTGTAAAAGAGCTTGTGGAAATCGGTCTGGATGCAAATGTGTATTTACAGAACGCTGTGGATTCTGTTTTTCAAAAAGGGTATCTCAGCCTGAATTCAAAAAAGGAAATTGTAGCTGAAGCCTCTGCCTATACAATGGTTGGATTTCTCGACAATATGTTTCCAGGAATGCAGGGCATGAATCTTATTGCCTTTGTCATGCAGATGAATGATGAAGTATTGTCAGGCCGCAAAACACTTGAAGAGGCAAAGAAAAATTTTGCTCAGACATTGAAAAGCCGGGGCGTTGCTGTTACAAAGGAAAAAATTGATGCCAAAACAGAGGATACCTTTACAAGAGTATCTTTTAAGGAAACCAGGGAAGTATCTGAAAAATTAAAGGAAGCCGCGTCAAAACGGCTTTCCTCATTAAGACAGAAAAGATCTGGGACCAGTCCTTCTCTGTACTCAAGCGATGGATATGCCTCAGAAAAGATAAAAGTAAAGGATGTTTTTGAAAAAGGCCCGTCCAAAGAGGAACTTGCTGCCAAAGAAGCGGCCCGGGCTGAAGAGGAAAGAGCGGCCAGGGAGGTGGAGCAGAGATACAGGGAGATTTCACAGCGGGAAGAAGCCCTGAAAGCAGCGGAGGCTGAAGCGAAAGAAGTCGCCCGTAAGGCAAAGGAACTTGAACTGCGGGAACAGCAGCTGGCAAAAGCAGAAGAAGAGGCTTTAAAATCCCGGGAAAAAGCGGACAACCTGAAGGCCCGTGAGGCGGAAATTGAGGCCAGGGAAGCAGAAGTAAAAGCCATGGAGGAAAAATTAAAGGCGGCTGAAGCAGAAGCAGAACGTCTGGCCCAGGAAAACAGGGATAGAAAAGCAGCTGAAACAGCCCCTGAAAATCAGGCTGAACCATCAGAAGACATTGAGTCAAAAATTGCGGCCTTTGAAGCAGACCTTGCCATGGAGTGCCCTGTCTGCCATAAAGGAAAGGTTGTTTCAGAAGAAACCCCGGCCGGCAAGGCGTATTTTACCTGCACCAACAGCGAATGCCGGTTTGTCAGCTGGCATAAGCCCTACCATTTTTCATGTCCGTTATGCAGAAATTCATACCTGGTGGAAACAGAGACGGCCAATGGAAAAGGATTGAAATGTCCCAGGGCCTCCTGTTCCTACAGCCAGGAAACGCTTTTGGACCCGGCGCTTATTGCGGCTGAAATGAACAGCGCACCCAAAAAGAAAAAAAAGGTAGTCAGGAGGGTAAGGAAAAAACGGTAATGGAAACCATATTTTTAGATGAGAACTTGAACCGCATTTTTGACAAAGTGGTCAAGGGGACCCGTCTTACAAAGGAAGACGGGCTTTTACTTTTTAATACCTGTGATCTTAATGGACTTGGAAAACTTGCTGATATTGTAAGGAGACAAATTCACAACAACCGGGCGTATTATGTTTACAACCAGCATATCAATTATACCAATATATGCAAAAACCGCTGCCTTTTCTGCGCCTACGCCGTTGACAAAGAAGACAGCCAGGCCTATTGCTGGTCCATTGAAGAAATCAGAAAAAGACTTGAAGAACGCATTGACGAGCCGGTAAATGAACTGCACATCGTGGGCGGGCTGAATCCGGACTTTGATTTTGATTATTTTATTGACCTCTTAAAGATGGTGAAAATAATCAGGCCCCAGGCAAAGATAAAGGCGTTTACCTGTGTTGAAATCGATTATCTTTCAAAATTGTCTTCCCTTTCCATTCACGATACCATTATTGCTTTAAAGGATGCCGGCCTGGATATGCTGCCTGGAGGCGGGGCTGAAGTCATGAGCGACCGGGTCAGGAAAAAAATTTTTCCCAGAAAAATCGATCACAGGCAATGGCTCAAAATCATGGAGGCGGTTCACAAATGCAATCTCACATCCAATGCCACCATGCTTTACGGACACATTGAAACCATTGAGGAGCGGGTGGATCATCTTTTAAAGCTCAGGGAACTTCAGGACAGAACAGGCGGTTTTTCAGCCTATATCCCTCTGGCCTTTCATTCAAAAAATACAAAACTTTCCCATATCCCTTCCACAACCGCTGTGGATGATTTAAAAAGTATCGCTGTTGCCCGTCTGATCCTTGATAATTTTGACCATATTAAGGCCTATTGGGTGATGATCGGAGAAAAACTTGCCCAGATCGCCCTGTCCTACGGGGCAGATGACCTGGACGGGACTATCATTGAGGAGCGCATTACCCATACAGCAGGGGCCAGATCAGCCCTGGGGCTGACAAGGGATGAGATGGAGAGAATGATCCTGGAGTCAGGGTTTGAACCCGTTGAAAGGGATTCTTTTTATCAGCCGCTGTGGCCGGGGGGGATCCATGAAAAAAATTGACAGGATTCTGGAAAAAGCGTATCATCTGGAGCGTATTGACAGGGAAGAAGGGCTTGCCCTGTTTTACAAAGCTGATCTTCTTACCCTGGCCGGTCTGGCTGAAAAGCGGCGGTTTCACATCCACCCCCAGCGGATTGTGACCTATGTTGTAGACAGGAATATAAATTACACCAATATCTGTGTTTCCGGCTGCCGGTTCTGTGCGTTTTACAGACCCCCTGGAACCAGAGATGGATATGTGATTTCCAAAAAGGAATTGTCCGGCAAAATTGATGAGACCATAGCCCTTGGGGGAACCCAGATTCTGCTCCAGGGCGGGCTGAATCCGGATCTTGATTTTAATTTTTACCTGGATTTTCTCAAGTATATTAAAGAGAATCACAGGATTCATATCCATGGGTTTTCTCCCCCGGAAATATTTTTTATGGCAGAAAAGAGCGCCTTACCCCTTGATGAAACCATTGCCCGGCTGAAGCAGGCAGGACTTGACTCCATACCCGGCGGAGGGGCGGAAATTTTATGTGACGAGGTCAGAAGACAGGTGTCGCCCAACAAGTGCCATGCGGACCAGTGGCTGGGCGTGATGAAGACGGCCCATAAACAGGGCGTGAGATCAAGTGCCACCATGATGTTCGGTCATCTGGAACAGCCCAGTCATATCCTGGAGCATCTTGACAGGATTAGAACACTCCAGGACGACACAAATGGATTCACCGCATTTATTCCATGGACGTTTCAGCCGGATAACACAAAAATCCACGTGAAAAAGGCAGGGGCGGCTGCCTATCTCAGAGTCCTTGCCATAAGCCGCATTTTTCTGGACAATATAGACAATATTCAGGCATCCTGGGTGACCCAGGGGGACAAGATTGCCCAGACAGCGCTTTTCTATGGGGCAAACGATATCGGGAGCACCATGATTGAGGAAAATGTTGTTTCCTCTGCAGGGGTTGATTTTATGCTCTCAAAAGAGGAGCTCCAGCGTATTATAACAGAAGCAGGATTTAAACAGCAGCAGCGGGACTGTTTTTACAATTTCATATGAAGAAAAAATTTCCCGGGGCCAGGGCGATTCAATGCGGGCCAGGCAGAGAGATTCACAGGGCAGGCACCCTCATTGTATCTCCCTGGAAGATGATGGAAAATCCATATTTTGTTGTAGAAAACGCCATTATTACGGAAATTTCAAAAACAGGGCCCCGGTCAGCAGTATATGATCATGGGCCAGGGGTTCTTATGCCGGGGCTTGTCAATGCCCATGTTCACCTGGAGCTGACCGCGCTTAAACATAAAATTCCCTTTGATTCTGGATTTCAGGCGTGGGTTACGGCACTGCTCAAGGAAAGAAAGGCTGCTGGGACAGAGGTGCTGACCTTAGGAGCACAACAGGGGCTGGATGATCTTATAAACTCAGGCGTCCCTTTTGCCGCTGAGATTTCTACCCTGGGCATTACAAAGGCCTGTGTGTCTGCATCTTCCCTGTCAGGGATATGGTTCCATGAGGTTCTCGGGTCTAAAGATAATGCAGAACCACTTGTAAAAAATTCTTCTGCCGCGTTTTTCAAAGATCCCCGGGGAAAAATGGATATTTCAGCAGCCGGCCATGCTCCCCATACCTCATCTCCTGGTCTTCTCAAGACATTAAAGCAAAACACCAGCATGAAAGGGCTTTTTTTTTCCATCCATGGGGCAGAGTCCCGGGAAGAATCCGCATTTATTACCGGTGCAAAAGGAGAATGGGCAGAATTTTTAAAGGAAAGGGGGATTGATTTTTCAACCTGGCCTGTACCCTGTAAAAGTGAAATCCAATACCTGGACAGACTGAACCTGCTGGATGGAAAAACCATTGTGGTTCATCTGTTAAACTGCAGCACTGGCGATTTTGAACTCATGGCTGAAAAAAGGGTAAAACCGGTTGTCTGTCCCAGGAGCAATGACTATCTCCACGCCAGACTGCCAGATCTCCACGGGATGCTGAAAATGGGTTTAAAACCGGCCCTTGGTACAGACAGTCTTGCCAGTAATGACTCGTTGAGTATGTTTGATGAAATGGCCTTTGTATCAGAAAAATTCCCTGATATTTCATCAGAAACCGTGTTTTCCATGGCTACAATTGACGGAGCCAGTGCCCTGGGTATTGAAAAACGGGCAGGCAGCCTTGAACCTGGGAAAAAAGCGGTTTTTTCATACCTTCCCCTGAAACCTGCAAGCCTTAATGATTTTTTGGAAAAAGTGACCCATTATGCCTGAACATAAACTCTCCATGGGGAGAATAAACTATATTAATGCATCTCCGGTCTACTATGGACTGGATAACGGACTTCTGCCCTCCTGGCTTGAGATGATTGACGGTGCACCCTCGGTTCTCAATCAGATGATCAAAGACAAAGCCCTTGAAATAAGCCCTGTTTCTGCAGCGTTTTACGGCATGAACCATAAATCGCTGCAGGTTCTGCCGGATCTTTCCATCTCCTGTAACGGCCCGGTGTTAAGTGTTATTTTGGTGAGCAATTATCCTGTTCAAAGTCTTGATAAAAAAAATGTGGTGCTGACCAGTGAGTCTGCTACTTCAGCCGCCCTGGTTCAGCTTGTTTTTGCCAGGCAGCAGATAAAGCCGAATTTTAAAACTCAGTTGATTCACAGCATTGACGATATCCCAGAAGGGACAGATGCGGCCCTGGTCATCGGGGATGTGGCCCTTGCCGTTCCCTGGGAACGACGCTTTGGCTGCCGGTTTGACCTGGGGGAATTATGGCACAAGCTTACCGGGCTTCCCTTTGTGTTTGCCCTCTGGGTGGTTCGGCGTTCCTATGCAAAAAAAAATCCCAATTCAGTCAGACAGGTGGTTGATCTTTTTTACAGGTCCAGGGAAAAGGGGTATGATAATATACAGACGGTCATTGAAACCGGTGCAGAAAAACTCAATTTAAGCCATTCTTTGATTCAGACGTACTATGATCATCTCTACTGTGACCTGGATGAAGAAAAAGTCAAAGCTGTAAAACAATTTTTTTCATCCCTTTACAACACCAAAATTTTCCCGGAACCTGTTGATTTTCAGATTTTCAGCTGATCTGCTTTTTTAAGAAAGGCTGTGATGGCTTTCTCTCCCTGGGTGCCGATATCCATGGAAAAATCATTGACATAAAGATCAATGTGTTCTCTGATAACCCCATCGGACAATTCCTGGGCATGGCGTTTGATGTACCCTTCACCTGCATGGGGATTGTTTTTTGCAAAAGCAATGCTCTGCCGGATCAGGGTTTCTAATTCTGATGCCGTTTCCCGGGAGATGCTTTTCTTAACGGCAATACATCCTAAAGGGATGGGCAGGGCGGTTTGTTCTTCCCACCACAAGCCAAGATCCACAAGACAGTCCAGCCCCAGCTGGTCATAGACAAACCGGCCTTCATGGATGATAATTCCGAAATCTGCCTTTTTGCTGATTACACTGGGCATGATCCGGTCAAAGGGCATGGGAATAATTTCAGGTTTCAGGTCTGGACAAGATTGTTTGAGAAAGAACTGGAAGAGCAGATAGGCGGTGGTGCCGTATCCCGGGATGGCAATCACAGGTCTGGTCGTTTTATCCAGTTGTGTGCCTGGTCGTGAGATGACCAGGGGGCCGCATCCCCTGCCCAGGGCTGCCCCTGCCCTTAAAAGCGTGTATTTGTCTCTCAGACTGCCGTAGGCTGCAAAAGAGAGTTTGGTAATATCATATTTCATGTCTGATGCATCCTGGTTCAGGGTTTCCACATCGGCAAGAATGATCTTGAATTGAAACTTCTCCGATTGGACCAGATTTTCTGCCAGGGCGTGGAAGATAAAGGTATCATTGGGGCAGGGGGAATAGGCCAGGGACAGTAGTGTGCGTTTGTTTTTATTCATTACAGCTCCATTTTATTCATTACAGCTCCAGGAAATATTTTGGTCCATCAGGTACTCCTTGTCAAAAAAAATGATTTAATGTATTTAGGCAGCAAGTGAAAATAACTTATACATCTTGCTTGCCTTTTTATCTGTTTTCTTCGTTGGGACAAGGCTTACATAGCTCGTTATGCGCACCTTGTCCCGCCTTGAAAACAAATAAAAATTCGGCACAATATGCACAACTTATTTTAACTTGCTACCTTAGATGAAGAAAATATAATAATTTTAACAAAAGAACAAGAGCGACAAAAGAGGAAACACCATGGGAAAAAATATTGTCGATAAAATTGATGATGCCGTTCGGGTAAGAACTATGCTGGTCAGTGTGTCTGACAAATCCGGTCTGGATCGTTTTATTCCGGAAATCTTAGACCTCAACCCGGAAATAACCATCCTTTCCACGGGAGGCACCTATGCCCGCATCAAAGAGATACTCAAGGACAGGGCAGATGGCCATTTAAAACAGGTGTCTGAATACACAGGTCAGCCGGAAACCCAGGGCGGCCTTGTAAAGACCCTGGATTTTAAAATTTACCTGGGCCTGCTGACGGAAACCTATAATGCCGATCATCAGGAAGATTTAAAGCGGACCGGTTCCCTGACCATTGACATGGTGGTTGCCAATCTTTATCCCTTTAAGGAGACCATTGCCCAAAAAGGGGTAACCCTGGAAAATGCCCGGGGCAATATTGATATCGGCGGACCCACCATGATACGGGCAGCGGCAAAGAATTTTATCCGTGTGGCATCTGTGGTGGAGCCTGACTCCTATCCCCTGATCCTTGCATCAATGAAAAAAAACAAGGGGGCTTTAACCCTTGAGGACCGGTTTGATCTGTCAAAAAAGGCCTTTGTCCATACAGCCGCCTATGACAGAACCATTGCAGATTATTTTGCAGCGCAGCAGTTCAATGATGTTCAATCCTGTTACACCGCAGAAGCATAAAAAACAAAGGCGCATAAGAAAACTACAGGAGCATAAAAATGGCTGAAGACTTGAAAAAAATGTACAAAACAATCATGGATGATCATTTTACACCGTCCCTGGAGATCAGCTTTATGGATCAGGGGGGAAGACAGACCCTGTTTTATGAAAAGGTGTCATGGACCATTGAGGGGGTGAAAAAGGGGCTGCGGTATGGAGAAAACCCAGGGCAGGAAGCGGCGTTATACCGGCTGGTGAACGGAAACCTTGTCCTTGGAGAGGTTGAAACCATTCAGCCGGGTAAATATATGGTATCCGATCTCGAGCTGCTGCAGTCGGGAAAGCATCCGGGAAAAACCAACCTGACGGATGCGGACAATGCCCTGAATATTCTGCGTTATTTTTCAGATATGCCCACGGCCGTTATTGTCAAGCATAACAATCCCTGCGGTGCAGCCAGAGCGGCCAGTCTTGAGCAGGCCTATTCTAGGGCGTATATGGCGGACCGGGTCGCGGCCTTTGGCGGATGTATTGCCCTGAACCGGCCGGTGGACAAGGCAACGGCCCAGGCTGTGGCAAACCAGTATGCCGAGGTGGTTGTGGCCCCGGAATTTGAAGAGGGCGCTTTTGATATTCTGGCACAGAGAAAAAATCTCAGGGTGATACGGATCAACAATATTGATAATCTGAAAAATTATATTGGAGAACGTGTTCTGGATTTCAAAAGCCTTATGGACGGCGGCCTTGTGGCCCAGTGGTCCTTTGCCCCCACTGTGCTTTCAAAGGATGATTTAAAGCTGGCTGAAACAGAGTACCAGGGAAAGACCTATAAGGTAAGCCGCAGTCCAGGCGAGGCGGAATATGCTGACATGCTCTTTGGCTGGCTGGTGGAATCCGGTATTACATCCAATTCCGTAATTTATGTCAAGGACAACACAACCATAGGGATCGGCACAGGCGAGCAGGACCGGGTCGGTGTGGCTGAAATAGCGGTTGACAAGGCCTATCGGAAATTAAAGGACAGATATGCCTTTGAACGGTATAATACGCCTTTTGTTCTCCTTGAAGACAAGGATAAAATTCAGGAAATTGAAGCAGATGTGAACAAGGAGCAGGGGGGGCTTGTCGGTGCCACCATGGTCAGTGATGCCTTTTTCCCCTTTCGGGACGGCATTGATGTCGGTCTCTGCCAGGGGGTCCAGTCCGTTGTTCAGCCAGGCGGTTCCCTGAATGACTATCAGTCCATTGAGGCCTGTAATGAAAAAAAAGCCACCATGGTTTACACCGGTCAGAGGAGCTTCAAGCATTAATCAGGCGGTTTTTATACAAAAAGGGACAACTGATTGCGCCGGGCATCGGCATGCTGGATGGTGATTCTGAGGTGGTCTCCCGGTTCCAGCTTAATGCCGCTGGCCGGTATTTTCCATTCAAGCATATAATCCTTGATCATTACAGAGTAGAAATCCCTGTAGCCGTCAAGGACCATGGCCTCAAGGGAGCTTCCCTTCAGGGTTTCCAGGTGTTTGAACAGCCAGTATCGTTTTCTCTGGAACTGCATTTTTCCGGCATTGCCCACGGGCAGATCCAGGGCAATGATCATATTGTCAAGCGCATCTCTGGAGTAGGCAGGGTCATATCCCAGAACACTGCGTATCTGCCTCTGGTTGATCAGATCATAGTATCTTCTGATGGGGGATGTGGCCGTGATATATGCTTTTACCCCGAGACCTGCATGATTCTCAGCCCTGGTGCCGATCAGGGCGCGGTTCAGTTGTTTGCGCTGCATGCAGTTTAGAAAAATATCCGTTTCTATACCGGAAAAAAGGCGTTTTTGGGGGTCTGCCTGGGATCTGAAAATTCCAGGTACATCATTGGCAACAAGAAATTCTGCCATTAACGCATTTGCCAGGATCATCATTTCTGAAACCAGCATTCTTGAAGGATTTTCCCTGTCTGTTCTTGAAATACCAATGTCACCATTGTCATCAATCCAGATATTGACCTCAGGCAAAGTGATGTTGATGGCGCCGTTTTTCAGACGCTTTTCCCTTAAAACAGTGGCTGCTCTGTGAAGGGTGGTAATGGGATCATCCGCTCCGATAAGCATGTTGGCTTCGGTATAGGTCATCTGTTTGTGGACCTTGATCACGCTGGCCACAACTTCATAATCAATCACTTCAAAAAACCGGTTCAAGTGCACCAGGGTGCTGATGCCGGGACGGATTTCACCTTCCTTGAGACTGCACATATCCTCGGAAAGCCTTGGCGGCAGCATGGGGATTTTATCATCGGGCATGTAGATGGAGGTGCCCCTTTCCCTGGCATTTCTGTCAATGGGATCATTGTCCTTGATCAGTTCGGCCACATCCACAATGTGGATGCCCAGGGTATATCCGTCATCATTTTTGACAAGACTGATGGCATCGTCGTAGTCCAGGGTGGACTGCCCGTCAATGGTAAAGCACGGCGTATCTGTAAGGTCCCTTCTCCGGGGATCTGTTTTGAACCCCTTGTTGTCCTCTGATTGACTGATCTGTTCTGCTGTCTCAATAATTTCTTGAGGAAAATCAAGGGGAATATCCATGCGGATCAGGTCAATATTCTGGTCCTCATCCCAGATATCCGCCTTGACAAGCAGGGAAAATAACTGGTTTGGGGAACCCACCCCGGCCCGGGAGAGCATTTCTTTTGCAGCGGGTGCGGTGCGGCTTTCCTTGTCAAGAATATAATACCATTTCAGAATATCAAGAATTTTCGGGTCGCAGGTTTCAGATCCATTGATGTTTTCATTCATTGCCTTTTTGATCCAGGCTTCCCCTTTTTTGATAAGCAGTTCCATTTGTTCAGCCTTCTGCAGCTGCTTCCGGGTGGTTTCAATCTGAGTAAGGGAGTGGGGGGTAAAGGTCTGCCGGCCGAATTTGAAATAAATTTTATCATGGAAAAACACCCTGATGACGGCGGATTCATGGTCCGGAGTCAAGGGCGGGTCAAAACAGAACAGGGTCATGGTGGGCAGGTCAATTTCTTCTCCATCTTCATGGAGAATTTCCCAGAGATCCCTGACATTTATTGTCGATGCAAGAGTCTGTCTTGTTTCGGCTTTTTTTTTAAGGATTTTAACTATATTATCCCTTGGTTCCGAAATATCAAGGGACTCCGGTGATATCTCCAGAAGTCTGTTTGCAGAGATGTTGGCCTCACGGTTGTTTTCCGTAAGCAGTCTCAGCCGCTGATTTTTTATCTGGGTGATAACAGCAGTGATGATTTTTTGCTGGTTTATGTATTCTACAATATTTCCAATATTCATAACTTTCTTTAATATCAGCATGCGCATTTAAAGTCAATCACGGCATTGCTGATTTTAACTTTGGCAGCTTTTTCTTGAAAAAAAAGCGGTTCTAAAGTAAACTTTTAAAATGGCTGGTAAACACAGAAAAAATAAAAAAAAGGAATTGTCCTGTCGAAAAAATAAAAACGGAATTCCTCTGCTTAATCCCGGACAATCCCTTTTTCCAATGTTCTGTGATGCCTGTGAGGACACAGGTAAACATCTGCCGGAAAATACAGGGAAACATCCCCTGGAAAATACAGGTGCACACCAGCCGGCAGATACAGGTCCCCCTCCCCATGGAAACAATAGCCTGGAAAATAATCAGAAATCCTGTTCTGAAACTTTAAATCAAAAAGCAGATATCCGTCAGGATTCCGCACGTGGGAAAAAAAGGGTCAGCCAAAGCAGGATAAGGCGTAATAAACACGGAATCCCTTTTCTTGAGGGAGCAGAATCCCTGTCAGGGATGTTTCAGAAACACAATGATTTTGACAATCATTCACTGGATCATTCTGTTTTATCTGATCTCATTGATGCTACCCTTAAGGGGCAAAACAGCGATGCGCTGATGCGTGCCAAAAAGGGCAGTCCCCCGCCTGAACCCATTCCTTTGAAAAAACGGCTTAAGCGGTATCCGTTACCGGAAAGAAAGCTGGACCTGCACGGATTTACAGCTGCAGAAGCAGTGGTAAAAACAGAGGCCTTTCTTAGAACCGCCTTGATGAACGGGATATTTACCCTGACAATCATAGTGGGCAGAGGGCTTCATTCTCCCAATGGTGCTGTTCTGCCAGACGTGGTGGAAGATTATTTGAGAAAATTAAAAAAACAGGGGATTGTGCTCTGGTTTGAATGGGATAAAAAACACAAGGTCAAAAGCGGTGCTGTGATTGTGTATTTAAATCAGTTCAACGATTGAGCTGGTATTTTCTTACGGCTTTGTTATGGGCTTTAAAGGTTTTTGAAAATTTATGGGTGGTATCTTTTTTTGATACAAAAAACAGATACTCGGTATCTGCAGGGAAAAGGGCGGCCCTAAGGGCCATCTTTCCCGGACCGGCAATGGGGCCGGGGGGCAGACCATTGATTTTATAGGTATTATAAGGGGTTTTTGTTTCAAGATCTTTGCGGGTAATATTTCCATTGAAATCTGGTATGCCGTAAATCACAGTGGGATCGCTTTCAAGGCGCATTCCCTTTTTCAGCCTGTTGTGAAAGACAGATGAAATAATGGGTCTTTCAGATGCCGTTCCGGTTTCTTTTTCAATAATGGAAGCAAGGGTAACAATTTCATGGCGGTTAAACCCCAGTTTCTCTGCCCGGTTTTCCCATTGCTTTGTAAAAACAGTGGTGAACCGGTGTACCATATGCCTGATGATGGATTCAGTCGGTGTATGTTTGGGGAAAAAATAGGTTTCAGGAAACAGGTAGCCTTCACAGCTGTCTGCCGAAATGCCCATATCCTGAACCAGGGTTTTATCATGTGCTGCCGCCTGAAACATTTCTTGTGTCCCAAAGCCTGCTCGTTCAACAAGGCGGGCAATTCCTTTTATGTTTAAGCCTTCAGGTATGGTTAATCGATATGTGGCCACCCTGCCGTTCACTATTTTATCAAGCACTGCCCGGGGGGGCATGGCTGAGGACAGGCGGTATTCTCCAGCCTTTATTTTTTTGGCCTGTCCCTTAATCCGGGCATAGATTCTGAACATGACGCAGCTGGTTATAATCTCTTGTTTTTCCAGGTTTTTTGAAATCTGGAACAGGCTTTCACCCGGTTTGATGGAAAAGCTTGTCCATTGAGGGGACGGGATGTCGGCCCTGGTGTTGTTCAGTGGGGTCTGGGTGTATTTTATCAGCTTCCAGGCCGCAACCGAGGTAACCAGCCCAGTCAGGACAACGATAATCCCTAAGGCGCAGAGGAATTGTTTCATATGTTTTATATTTTTTTGGAACTTTATATGAAAGCCTTCAGCCATCAGTACTCAGCTAAAAGGTAACAGCTTTCAAGATTTGTTGTGCCTGTCAAGGCATGGACGTTATTGGAAATTTAACGATGTCATTTACTCCGCTTTGGAAGCATTTTTTCTTGAATGTTTTATCAATAAAATCTTTTTGTCTGGTTGAAACGATTATGGGAACCTCATCTACTGAATAGAATTTTCTGATCTCTTTTGATAGTTCAAGACCCGATATTTCATCCAGAAAGAGTTCTGTAATTACCAGTTCGGGTTTAGAGCGTGTAACGGCTTCAAAAGCCTTCTGGATTGAATCAAATACAAGAGGATTAAACCCATTGCTGAAAAGAATTTTATTGTATACCTTTTGGACAGCTTTTGAATCGCTTATGATAACTGCTTCAGGCAGTTTTTTTATATTCCTTTTTTTCAGCATATCTTCATATTTTCGAGCGGTTGACTTCAGCCCTCTTATAAGAAATATGTTAATATAGCATTTAAGCGCTGACAGGGGGGCTTTTGTCGAAAGATAACTGTGCGCTGCATACGAGAATGCATCTGAAAGCCTGAGAACGTCATTAATATTTTCAGTTTCTGCATCTATCAGGGTATGAACAAGTCTTTCTCCTTTTTTTCCACCGCCTTCTACCCTGTTTCTAATTTCAGAGCTCCTGACACCACAAACCTAATATATTGTTTTAACTGAAAATATTCAAATTTAGGATCGTAATTTTAAATGCATAAAAAAACCAGACAAATACCATATATTGTGCTTATTGTCTTTGTTTTTAAAAAAAAATACTATATATAGAAAATGATTATGCATTCAAAATTAGCTGAGGTCAGGAGTTCTGAATTTCAGCACAGACAAAGTCTGTGGGATTTTTGTCAAGTGCCCTTGCAGCAGATATTCTCACATGCTCAGCAGGATCATCTATCCCCTGGAGGATCTTGGCGGCAGATTCAAGTTTAGGGTAAGATTCAAGAGCTTCATATGCACAAAATTTAGTTGCACGATCTATATCTTTTTCCTCAAGAAGGGTATAAATATCTGGAATTATATCTTCTGGAATCAGTCGTGCAATCAATCTTAAGGCAACTACTCTCAGGTTATTGTTATCTGATTTTAAGTGTTTTACCAACCCCTTGCTTTCAAGGGATTCGGCAAAGCGGAATGCCCTGTCTTTACCCATTTTATATATGTCTGTAAATGCAAGGTATCTGTTATCAATTTTCTCAGATGTCAGAGCTGCAATCAGGGCTTTATATTCCTTTTCATCTGCTGAATTTTCTTTTTTTACTTTTTCTTCAATACTTATTTTTTGCTGTGCAATTATTTTAGCTACCTTTGCATCAACTTCAGCATCATGAATCTGCTCTTTTATTTCCTGCTTTATTTTATCTTCTTTTTCTTTTGCTTTTATCCTGTTATCTTCAATTATGTCTATGGCATCTATTATATCCTGATTGCATTTTACAGTATCCGCCGCCTGCTTGAGCCTTTGCAGTGCCCTGTCAGATCCCATTCTTTCCAGAGCCCTGATTGACTGGGCTTTGAGATCCGGATCATCAGAATATATATATTCCGCAACAGGATCAACCATTGTCAGTAGTCTATTTTTACCTAATATTCGTAAAGTATTTTCCAAAATAAATCTATCGGTGGTATTGGAAAGGATGTGTCTGATTAAAGGCAGTGCTTCACTGATTTTACCTCTGTCTGCGGTTTTATACAGAATAAGTGCAAAGGAAAAATTAAGGTGGGCTCTATCAATAATAAGCTGATTTAATCTGTTCCCAATTTCATGGGATTTGTTTTTTTGTTCAACAAGAAATTCTATAAGTTCAAGTGCTGATTTGTCGTCCGCAATGGCAAGCTGCTGCAGAACTTCCTGTTGTGTTCCCAGACTTTGTTCTGGGAAATTTTCAAGCATTTTTTTTGCTTCTGCCATCTTTTTGTTTTTAATATTATTTTTGAGCCTGCTTGTATAATTTTCCATCATGATTTCCCAGGGCTTAGCTATCAGGGCGGCGCTCGGCCCTTCCATAAAAACTTGATGATCGAGTCTTACCTTTCAGAAAAAAAGTGTTCCTGTTTTAAAAGATAAGAAATAGTCGTTGAAGATTCCAACGGTGATTGTTTTTAAATATTGATTTTGTGCTGGATTCAAGTTGATATTCAGTTTGACGAGTTTCCTTTGTTTGTTAGTTTTTAATGGCATAAAAAACATATCATACACAGCAAAAACCGTCAATTTATTCCTAAATATCAAATTATCCATCAATCCTTTCAGTCTGCTGCTGATACCTGTTTCAGGTCTATATAACCGGCATGGCCGGACCATGATCACCGACCCGGCCACAACGAAGAATGAAACGCCACTAATGGCAATGCTATGACGAGTGTTTCATATAAACACCCATGATGCTCAGCATTACAACAAACCATGAAAGCCATCAGTGAGCAGATAGGCTCTACTGGAAGCTGATAACTGACTGCTGATTACTTTCATATAAAAAATAAATGACAGTATTAACTGCCCTTTAAGCAGTCTGATCGGCTGAAACATATTAAACATCAAAGACAAAACAAGTTTATCACAGTTTACTGCGCAGTCTCAAGGGAAACAAACTTGACAGGAGCATGGTTTGTTATTACCATTTTAGATTAAAGGGAAAAACAGGGACGGCAAATTTAATAAAAACAGGGAGTGGGTATCATAATGGAGCCAAAGAAAAACACAGAAGAAAAAAAACCAGACATCCAGAATACAAAAAAAACCAGAAAAAAGGATGTATATCAGGGGTTTGAGCAGGGGCCGATCCGCCCGCCCAGCGAGGCGGAAAGCCTTCTGCTGCGCCTGACCCGGAACTGCCCCTGGAACCGGTGCGCCTTTTGCCCGGTTTACAAAAACCGCCGGTTTTCTTTAAGGTCTGTTGATAATATAGTAAAAGATATTGATCTTGTCGCCTCTTACCTGGATATCATCATGGAAAGAGACGGAAAAACTGGATTGATGGATACAAGGGAAGTGAACTCCATTTTCAGCAGTCTTGAGGTGAAGGACAGAACAGCCTTTAATGCAGCCCTTCACTGGTACTGGTCCGGCATGGAATCTATATTTCTTCAGGATGCCAATACCCTTATCATGAAACCCGATGATCTGGTGTATGTAATTACCCATTTAAAAAAAAGACTGCCCATGGTGAGGCGCATCACCTCCTATGCCAGATCTCACACCCTTGTCCGTATCAAGCTGGATGATATGAAACGTATTGCAGCAGCCGGGCTTAACCGGATTCATGTGGGTCTTGAATCCGGTTCCGACAAGGTGCTTAAGCTGATGAAAAAAGGGTGCACCAAAAAGGATCATATCAAAGCGGGTATAAAGGTGAAACAGGCGGGTATGGAGTTGTCTGAGTATGTCATGCCTGGCCTTGGCGGTGTTGCCCTTTCCAGGGAGAATGCCCTTGAAAGCGCAGATGCCTTAAATCAGATCAACCCGGATTTCATTCGGCTGAGAACTCTGGCCATTCCGGGGAAAGCGCCCCTGGCAGAAAAATTCCGCCAGGGAGAGTTCCAGAAATGTACAGATCTTCAGGCCGCAGAAGAACTCAAGCTTTTTGTTGAATCCCTTGTCAATATCAATTCCTATGTCAAAAGTGACCATATCCTCAATCTTCTTGAGGAGGTTGAAGGGCAGCTGCCTGAAGACAAGGATAAGATAGAAGGGGTGATTGATCTTTTTCTCAGCATGTCCACGGAGGATCAGGTCTATTTTCAGGTGGGAAGAAGAATGGGACTGTTTCGAAGCACATGGGACATGGCTGACACCTCGCTTCTCAACAGGGTAAAAGAAACCTGCCAGTCCTATAATATCACGGCGGATAATGTTGATTTGGTTATTGAGGAGCTTATGAGGCGTTTTGTCTGAAAATTACGGGTGCTATATCCACATCCCCTTTTGTCTCAGGAAATGTCCATACTGTGATTTTTATTCGGTTTCTGATCTGTCTCTTTATCCTGGTTTTGTCAGGGCACTGTTGACGGAAATCAAACTCAGGCAGGCTGACTGCTGTATTGATACCATTTATTTCGGGGGAGGGACCCCCTCCCTTGCTGATCCCGGTGACCTGGAAAAGATCCTCTTTTCTATTCATGAGAATTTCAATGTTGCCGAGTCCTGCGACATTACCCTGGAGGTCAATCCCGGGGCGTTAACCCGTGATTTTTTACGTTCTGTCAGATCCCTGGGGGTCAACCGGTTAAATATCGGTGTTCAGTCCTTTAATGACGACAAACTCCGGTTTTTAAACAGGATCCATTCAGCCGGGGATGCCGGGCAGGCCATATTAACGGCAAGGACCTCAGGATTTGACAATATCGGCATTGATATCATCTACGCAGTTCCAGGGGAAAAAGAATCCCTTCTCGCTGCAGACCTGAATACGGGGCTGCGCTTTTTTCCCGAACACCTGTCCTGCTATATGCTGACCTTTGAGCCCGGTACCCCCTTTTACAGGCGGATGACACAGGGCAGGATACACCCCCTGGATGAAGCATCTTCAGCGGCCTTGTTTAAATTCACGTCCCGGCATCTTGAAAACAAAGGATATCTGCATTACGAGATTTCAAATTTTGCGCATAACCGGGACCTTAGATCCCGGCATAACAGAAAGTACTGGCACATGGCGCCGTATATCGGCCTTGGCCCTTCTGCCCATTCCTTTGATAAAGGTGTGAGGTCCTGGAATTTCAGGGATGTGATCCAGTATACAGCAGCCCTTGAAAAAGGGCGGCTGCCGGTAATGGAGAGGGAAAGCATCAGCCGGGAACAAAAACTGGTCGAGATGATCATGCTGGGGCTGAGAACATCAAATGGCGTGGATATTAAAAAATTTGAAGCCCTTTCAGGCCAGAAGTTTTCCTGTGTATTTGATTCTCTTTTAAAGCCGCTCATGACCCGGGGTCTGGGGGGTATAAAAAAGGATTGTTTTTCTTTGACCCTGGAGGGAATGCTGTTGCTGGACAGTATTGTCTCACAATTTGCCGATAAAATTCTATAAAAATACCATTGCTATTTTTTTCTCAGCTGCCGGGTATCCCCCACCCGGATGGTGAGGTTGACGCTGTCAAAATACTCAATCAGCGGAATTACAAATTTCCTTGAGATCCCGGTCATATCCTTGAACTGCGGCGTTGTAATCTCTCCTGCCTTGTGCAGAAATTCCTTGAGCTGTATTTCCAGGTTTTTTATGCTGTCCGCATCAAAATACAGGTCATCCTTGGTTTTAACGATGGTTTTTTCTTCAATGAGCATGTGAAGCACTTCTGATGCGGTTTTTTTATCCACGTCCAGATCGCTGCAGATGGTTCTGAAAAACGGGGGGGTGAGCCCGGCCTTTTTGTATATGGTTTTTATTTTTTCCTTAAGTTCCTGCTGGTCCACTGCCAGGGCCACTTTGTGGGAGGCTTTCCGGACAAGGTTCTGATCCTGGATAATTTTTTCTTTATTTACAAATTTTGTAATTACAATTGAAAAAAGCTTGTTGTCAAGTTCTTTTAAGAATTTAAACTTGGATTTTAATTCCTGGGTGGGCATGCCCTCTTTTAATGGTTTTCTTTGATGGTAATCCTCCAGCTGCTCAATAATTTTCTGGCCCAGGTCGTCAAAAATATCCCTGTGCACATAAATGCGTTTTTCCTTGTCAGTGAGGGTGATTTTTCTGGTAGCCATCATTTTCTGCAGTTCTGCATCCAGTTTTTTATCAGGGATATTGGTCATGACCCGCAGGTCGGCATAGGATACGCCAGTGTGTCCGCCTTCACCAATAAAATAGGAGATGGTTTCCTCAGTTTCGCTTTCTGTCAGGTTGTTCAGTCCCTGTATGGTTTTTTCACTGAATAATTTGTGTTTTTTCGGCACCGGGTTGAGGACTTCACCGCCGCCCAGGGTCTTTACAGGGGAGTAGCTTCGGACCACACACCGGTCATCCTTGACACAGGATACAGGGGATTCAAGTCTTATCTGAACGCAGGCCTTGTCTCCGGGAAGCAGTTCTTCCCTGTCAAGGAGAATAAGATTTCCGATAATTTCACTGGTGCCGGTATGAAATCTTATTTTTGTTCTGGGTTTCAGAGGTTTGGTGTGTTTTGGCAGGTAGAGAAAATGAACATCCACCATATGACTTGGCCGGAGGGTATCAGGTGTTGACAGCACATCTCCCCGGTTGACCGATTCTCTGTCAAGCCCCTGGAAGTTTACAGCGGTCCGTGTTCCCGCTTCAACCTGGTCCACGCTCTGGTTGTGCACCTGAATGCCCCTGATCTTTGAGGTTATTCCTGTGGGAAAAATCATGATGGTTTCCCCCACATGGGCCCTGCCCGAGACAAGGGTACCGGTGATCACCGTGCCAAATCCCTTCATGGAAAACACCCTGTCCACAGGAAGCCTGAAAATCGGAGAAAAGGGTCGGTCCGGGATTTTATGACAGAGGGTATCAAGGGTTTCCCTGAACCGGTCCAGCCCTTCACCGGTTGTTGAAGAGACAGGAACCACAGGGCAGTCTTCAAGAAAAGTGCCCCGTGTAAATTCCCTGACATCTTCCATGGCCAGTTCCAGCAGTTCTTCATCTACAATATCAATTTTGGTCAGGGCGATAAATCCATGTTCGATCCCCATAAGGGTACATATTTCCATGTGTTCCCGGGTCTGGGGCATGACGCCCTCATCTGCAGCAATGGTCAGGGCAACCAGGTCAATGCCGCTGGCACCGGCCACCATGTTTTTGATAAATTTTTCATGACCGGGAACATCCACAATCCCCACCCTTTCCCCGCTGGAAAGTTCAATGGATGCAAACCCGAGCTCAATGGTGATCCCCCGTTTTTTTTCTTCCTTGAGCCGGTCTGTTTCAATACCGGTCAACGCCCTGATCAGGCTGGTTTTGCCATGATCGATATGCCCTGCTGTGCCCAAGATTATCTGGTTCAATATATATAGATCCCTTTACTGGTTTTTGTTTCTTTTTCTCATGAATTCCATGAAATATGCCCCGCCTACCAGAAGCATCCCCAGGCCTACACCGGAAGCCATGGGCCATTCCGGTCTGAATATCCGCGTCAGGATGACGCCTAGCACAAGTCCAAGTATGATCCTTACCACAAGTATCAATAAATTATTCATTTGCCTTTCCTGTTTTTATTATTTCTGACAGGTTCTGATAATAGTCAAAGATTAAACCCGGGTCAATATAATTTGCAGAATTCTCATGAACAGGAGTTTTATCCTGGTTTTTTTTAGCTGCGGGGCGCCCCGGGATTAAACCACAGGCCCGCTTCATGGCGGTTATATTAAAAAAAAGCTTGATAAGATAGAAACACTCTGTTATATTATAAAAGTTTTAAAAGTTTGATGCGGTGGGTGTAGCTCAGTTGGCAGAGCGCTAGGTTGTGGTCCTGGATGTCGAGGGTTCGAGCCCCTTCACTCACCCCATCTAATCATCAATTCACAATTTCCGCAGTTTATCCGCTCAATATTTATACATGTTCAATATCTCTCTGTTCAATTTTTCCTTTCTTATACCATGCGCCCGTAGCTCAGCTGGATAGAGCGTCGGACTTCGAATCCGCAGGCCGCAGGTTCGAATCCTGCCGGGCGCGCCATTCTTAAGCTTTTCAAGTTTTTAATTTTCCCCGGTGTACTCACTATGTACTCAAATTCGATCAAGGGGTGGGGTCAGGCTTCGGTTATTGCGCTTTTGTTTAAATTTGCCTTTAAACAGAGTCCTTTGTCAAAAGCGTAATAACCGAAGCCCGACCCTGTTGATCAAAAAACCAGCCGATTTGGCCGAAGTTATGACCAAGCCCAAAAATTACCATTAAATAATAAATGCTGTTCCGCACCAAAAATACGACTGATGCCGCGTTTGGTATCCTGTTTGGCCTGCTTATGAATATAATGATCCAATGTGTCCACATTGCAATGAAAGCCGGCCCTGTCATGATACTTGTTCAGCGGGGCAATAACCAGATTCTGGAAAGCGTCATTTGAAGGATTGACATTTTTGATTGTTTGTTATATTCCAGAAATGCAGTATATTTACTGCATAACGGAAATAAAGCATGAGCTGGATTGAATTTAAACACAAGATGTTTGACCTTGTCTGCTTCAGCATTCACCAGGTATATGCATGGCGGCCGGGATTTGATCGCAATAATCTGGTCCGCTGGACCAAAAAGGGGTATCTCGTGCATCTGCGGCGGGGATGGTATGCCTTTCCCGAATACCGGGAAAAGCCGGATTTTGCCGAATATATTGCCGTCAAAATCTACAACCCCTCCTACATCAGCCTGCACTCGGCACTCGCATTTTATGAGTTGATTCCCGAATCCGTGGTCCAGATAACCAGCGTCACATCACTGAAAACCGCTTTTTTTACAAACGACTTTGGGGAGTATTCCTACAAAAGCGTTAAGAGCGATTTGATGTTCGGCTATTTCCGCCGACCCATTGCAGACGGCTGGTCAGTCCCGTATGCGACCAGAGAAAAGGCCCTGCTGGATCTGCTGTATCTTTATCCTTTTTATAATACGGAGTCTGAGCTTCTCGAACTCCGGCTCGATCCGGATATCCTGCGTGAAAACCTGAACCGGCGGGCCTGGCTGTCAATGGGAAAACGGTTTCACTGCACACGTCTGGAAAAGCGCATGCAGTTACTTGAAAAGGTGTATCACTTATGATCTCAATCGATCAGATCAAAAAATACTATCCAGCCTCGATGGCTGAGAATGCTGTCTTTCAAAAACACATTCTCAAAGAATATGTACAGTTGTTGACCCTGGACTATCTTTCCACCACAGAACACATCCGCAAAATGACCTTTATCGGAGGCACCAACCTGCGACTGGCCAAAGGCATCGACCGTTTTTCCGAAGACCTGGATTTTGACTGCAAACATCTTACTGAACAAGAGTTCATCAGAATGTCCGATGATGTGCTTACCTTCCTGCAACGCAGTGGATTTAATGTAAAGGCACGTGAACGGGAAAAGAGCGGGTTAAAGGCATTTCGACGCAGTCTTTATTTCCCGGAGCTTCTGTTCAGCCTGGGCATTTCCGGACATCGGGAGGCACGTTTCCTGTTGAAAATCGAATCCCAGGATCAGCAGATACCCTACGAGCCTGTCATGGAATTCATCAAGGGGTGCGGTTTTTTCTTCTCATTTCCGGTTCCATCCGAAGCAGTGCTGTGTGCCATGAAGATTGCCGCCATGCTCGATAGAGGAAAAGGGCGTGATTATTACGATGTCATGTTCCTGCTGTCAAGGACGGAGCCGGATTATCCATTTCTTGTCAGCCGCTGTGATATCCACAACCTTGCCGAATTAAAAGCGGCTGTGGAAGAATCGCTGCAAGCGGTTGATCTGCGCCGAAAACAAAAGGATTTCGAACACCTTCTGTTTCATCGTGACAACAGTCGGCGCATCCTGCATTTTGTAGAATTTATACATTCGCTGTAAAGTCCCGGGTACTTTTCAAATCATATAGGAACTTGCTTTTCTTGATGCAGACTATACCAGAGTCTGGTTTTTTATTTTGGCAGTTGGTCCGCTTCCAGCAGGACATGATCGTATCTTCCAGGTATGGCCGCAGTCCGGTCCTTCAACCTTGAAAAAGACCAGGGTTTCCAGGGATGCCTGGGATTGAAATGCCTGGGAACCTTTGATACCGATCCATAAAGGGATACTGATTAAAGTTGTTTTCTAAAAAAACCGATATCTGTTTCATTATGGTACTAATTTTAAACTGGAGGGACAGAGATAATGAAGATTACAGGTGGAGACATCATATTCCGCTCTGAAAACCATGCAAATCAACTAAATTTGACCTTTGAAAGCACCGAGAAAAAAAAGATTGTCCGGCAGGGGTATGGAACACAGAGACTCAATCCGGAAGCCCCCCGGGTGATCGTTGACCGGGTCAGTATTTCCCGGGAACACAGAGCCGCCTTTCAATCTGGTTATGGCGCCAGAATAACAGGCTCATCAATGGTTACATCCCACCAGGACGGTGCCACCGTTTTGCATGAACAGACAGCGGTGGTGGAAAAACTGGTAGGGGGTATAATCGATAAAAAAGCGGTGATGAAAAAAATGACTGCAGGACAGGACCTGGTGCCTGACGGGTTGAAGGTGCCTCAGGAAGCTGCAGCCGATTTTGCTGGTCGATCTTCTCTGTCTTCTTTTTCAACGGTTTCATCTGTCCGGGAGATTTCCCTGAAACGGACCAATATTCATTTTGAATTTGAAATGGCAGATTTTTCGGCCCAGGGATCTGTTACCACCATGGATGGCCGCTCCATCGATTTTACCCTGGACCTGTCTCTGGACCGGACTTTTTTGTCCAGAACCGAGGAAAAAACCCTGGTTCAGCAATGGCAGGAACGGGTGGATCTGACAGATCCTCTGGTCATCAGCCTTGACGGACGTATGCCTGAACTCACTGATGCGGTGTTTGCCTTTGATCTTAATGGAGATGGCCGAAAGGAGAATGTCAGTTTTGCATCGGCAGGTGCCGGGTTTCTGGCGTTTGATAAAAACGGTGACGGGGTCATCAATGATGGTACCGAGCTGTTCGGTCCCCAAACCGGCAATGGATTTGAAGAGTTGCGGGTGTTTGACAAAGACCAGAATGGATGGATCGATGAAAATGACGATGTGTTTTCCCAGTTGGCTGTATGGACAAAAGATGAAAACCACAGTGACAGGCTGATCACACTGAAGGAGACCGGTATCGGCGCAATCGGGCTGGGAAATGCCGCTACCCTGATGGATGTTACCGCAATGGACAATACCCTGAAAGGCCGGTTGAAAAGTACCGGGGTGTTTCTGTTTGAAACCGGGGAGGCAGGGACAGTCCATCAAATGGATCTTGCCGAAAGAAAGATACAGGGGACCGGACCGGACCATTCCCCGTCGGGCAGCAGTAACGCCTCAGCAGCCATGCAGACTCAGGGCAGAAAACAGACGCAGTTATTTCAGGCTGCACCGTCTGAAACCCCTAACCCATTAAAGGATCTGCAGGAGCGCATCAAATTTTTGAAAGAGGAGATGAAACGTCTGCTTGAAAATTCATGAGCTGTGCATGGACCGTGAAAATTCTAAGTGATTTAAATCAATTCTTGACTTTCCCTGGTTGAAAAATTATCATTAAATAATAAATCTGTTAAATTTTTATGCTGCTGACAGGATATAGATTATTGAGTGTTTAAGCAGAATAACCAGGTAAGCTGAAGTTTCACCAAAATCAAACTAACATTATCATGCAACCATGCGGAGCAGTATGTCAATAAAATATTTTTTCAAGGTTTTGGGGTGAGTACGGCAAACCCTATCAAAATCCTGGCTCAATGCTGCTTTGGAAATGATATGTCTAAGGTCGGAAAAAGCAAAACTGTTCCTACCTTTGACTTTATGTCTACGTTCCGGGATATTTTCAAGGCGAATACCATAAATCCAGATAATGGCAGCAGCCATCAATGAAAAATTA
>JAYEJJ010000145.1:0-3301 GCA_034660495.1 Thermodesulfobacteriota bacterium
TATTTTTTCTTATATAAGGCAAGTTGTTTTTATTTTTTGTATTTTTTTTAGATATATAAAATTATTTAGGTTAACCAAAAAACAGGGAGAGCTAAGATTGACTTTATTAAGCAAAATAAAACCCGGCAGAAAGGTGCTCATTAAAAAGATGACGGCAGAGGGAAAGCTGGTTCAGCGTCTCATGGACCTGGGACTGTATCCCAGTCTGGAGGTTAAAATTGTCCGCAATGCCCCCCTTGAAGATCCCATGCAGATTGAGATTGACGGCTGTAATTTAAGCCTGAGGCATGAAGAGGCAGATCATGTTGAGATTTGCTGAAATGAAAAGCCCTGCCAGGGTCGTGGCGCTGGCAGGGCAGCCCAATTGCGGTAAATCAACCATTTACAATGCCATTACCGGAGCAAGGCAGCATGTTGCCAATTATCCCGGGGTTACCGTGGAAAAGCTGTCTGGCTTCTGCTCTATCAACGGCAGCAGGATTGAAATCGTGGATCTGCCGGGGACATATTCAATGACCTCTTTTTCCCCTGAGGAAAGGGTGTCAAGGAATTTTATCCTCCATGACAAGCCTGAACTGATTGTAAATGTGGCAGATGCGTCAAATATAAAAAGAAGCCTCTATCTTACTTTTCAGCTCCTTGAAATGGAAATACCTGTTGTCTTTAATGCCAATATGATGGATGTGGCGTCAAAAAAAGGGATTTCAATAGATTTAGAAAAATTGTCAGACAGCCTTGGCGTGCCTGTGGTTCCCTCAGCCATAAAACAGGGGCATGGGAAAAAAGCCCTTCTTGAGCAGATAGAAATGTCCACCGGCAGGGTGGAAAAAAGCGTTTTTAAAATTGATTATACAATATTGGAACCTTATATCGAAGGTATCATGGAGGAAATTTCCATGATGGCAGGGGATATTTCCTATCCCTTACGGTGGCTTGGCATAAAGCTGATGGAAGATGACCAGGAGGTAAAAAAACTTGTCAATGCCGTGATTTCTGATTCTGATCTTCTTTTTAAATCTGTAGGAGAAAAGATAGAGGATTTCAAGATTAAAGAGGATATTTCACCTGAAAAACACATTGCCTACTGCAGGTACAGGCAGGCCGGTGAAATATGCGCTGTGTCAGTCAGAAAAAAACAGATCAAAGGGATGAGCATTTCAGACCGGATCGATGCCCTGGTCTGCCATAAAATTCTAGGGCCGCTGATACTGGCGGCGGTGGTATATGCCCTTTACAATTTGTCCATAGTTCAGGGGTACAAAGTCACCAATTATACCTGGCCGATACTTGCAAAACTCAGGGCTTTAACCCAGGCCGTCATGCCTGATCCCATGTTTATCAGTGAACCGTTGATCCGTTCCCTTTCCCTGTGGTTTGTGGACAGTGTAAATGCCCTTTTAAACTATGTTCCTATTTTTTTTATATTGTTCAGTCTCATTGCCATCCTGGAGGACAGCGGCTACATGCCGAGAATGGCCTTTATCCTGGACAGGCTGCTTTCCAGATTCGGGCTTCACGGGCAATCCACCCTTCCCATGGTTCTTGGCGGGGTTTATGTGGGCGGATGCGCTGTGCCGGCTATTATGTCCACAAAAGGAATTCCCGATGAAAGGGCCAGGACGGCTACCATGTTTATCATTCCCATGCTCAACTGCCTGGCCAAAATTCCTTTGTATATACTGGTGATCAATATCTATTTTCCGGAAAACAAATCCATAATGATGATGTTTATTGCCACAATTACCCTTATTCTGGCCCTGCCCGTGGCAAAAGTTCTTACCCTGACCCTGCTTCGGGATTTACCCAGCCAACCCTTTATCATGGAGCTTCCCACCTATCACCTTCCTACTATTAGAGGTGTCATTGGCAGGGCCTGTGAGCGGATCTGGCTCTTTCTGAAAAAAATAGTCACCATTGTGGCTGCTGTGGCTGTTATTATTTTTGTGCTGCTTCAGTTTCCAGGACTGGAAGATTCAAGACATCAGCATTACGGGCAGCAGGCAGAAAAGGCAATGTCTGATTTTGAGAAGAAAATGGCAGAAACCCGGTTCAAACAAGCAGTCACAAGGGATGAGATCATGGATTTAATCCTTTTTGCAGACCAGTATAAACGGGCCAGAATGACGGCAGACAGCGCATCCATAAAAAAAGTAAATGAGCGGTTTGAGGAAAAGAATTCTGTATTTTACTCAATTGCCACTGGAAAGGGAGGCAGGGACGCAAAAACTGCCAAAAGGGCATTGAGACGTCTTTCCCACAGCAGAAAAAGGCTGATCAACGATATTAAAAAGGAAAAAATCGCCAATAGTTTTCTTGGGAAAATGGGACGCGCCATGGAGCCGGTATCCCAGTTTGCAGGATTTAACTGGCGGGTAAATATCGCCCTTTTAAGTTCATTTGCTGCCAAGGAGAGTACCGTGGCAACCCTTGGCGTGCTTTATCAGAACAATGAGGAGAATCAGGGGCAGAGCCTTGAAAAGAGAATGGAGAGCGGGGAAAAGGGGTTTACCCCGCTGCACGGACTGGCCCTTCTGCTTTTTATGGCGCTTTTTCCGCCCTGCGTGGCCACCATGATAACCATCAAGATCCAGTCCGGATCGTATAAAATGATGCTTTTAAGTTTCGGGTACCAGACCCTGCTTGCTATGTTTGTTGCCTCTATGGTGTTTACCGGTGGAAGCCTTCTCGGGCTCACCGGACTGCAGGCCATGTATACATTCTGGGCAGGGGCCCTGATATTTGCAGTCGCAGTGGGACTGATCCGTCCTGCTAAAAATATAATGGTTTAAATAAATTGGAGGTATTGATGTTTAAAAACGTTTTTATTGGATTAACCCTGGCAACACTTGTTTTTACCGCTCAGGCCATGGCCCACACACCTTTATGTTCCTGCTGGGACGAGGGAGACGGCACCATTACATGTGAAGGCGGGTTTTCCGACGGCTCTTCTGCCCAGGGCGTTATCATGTATGTAACGGATAATGAGGGGAAAACCCTTAAAAAGGGGCAGATGAATGAATTCAGCGAGTTTTCATTTAAAAAACCCGATGGAGATTATACAGTGGTGTTTGACGCCGGAGAAGGGCATCAAATCAAGGTGAATGGAAAGGATATTGTGGAATAACCGTTTACAACAAATCATGAAATTCGATCATCAAGTTTTTTGAAATGCACCGCCCCAGCGGTTGCCTGTCAGGAACGAGAACGACGGAGGACTTTTTCCCTGCCAGGCTAAAAATCGGCGACCTGCGGCCACTGGTCCTCAAACAGCTTGATTGTCGCAACGCCTGGCAGGGAAAAA
>JAYEJJ010000146.1:0-3295 GCA_034660495.1 Thermodesulfobacteriota bacterium
TATGTTATTTCGGACTCATTACTTATTGATATTTATTGATATTTTGTATAATACTCAAGAACTTTCGGAATTGTCAAGAAATTATTGCTATAAGGTGGGTTTTTATGTGACACATGCCATTTGATTTATAAAAACAGGGGAGTTTTCCTTTGTTTCAAAGAGGTCTTCCCTGAATTGGTTGTTTACTGTTTTTAAAATTTTCTGAATCTCAGGTTCTGAAATCGGTGTAGGCATGTCATCCCTGCTGTCTTTTCGAAGTTTGCAGCATGAGCCGTATACTTTGTCACATTGACTGCAGATACCCGGGTTGGTTTTGGCTCTGTTTTTCAAAACGGTCATCTCCTTTTGCGTGTGAGGAAAAAATTACCTTATTTGAAGGTGAGCCCTGTCAATCAAGCCTCAATGTTATGAGAAAGCAAAATTTATACCATATAAGTTTTATTTTTTTTATCCTGCCATAGCTTTTAAAGACACTGTCATTATAGACAGGAAAAAATTTCCTGCTGAATGTTTTTTCCTTATGCCCCCCCTTTACCGCGCCTTGAAAACGAACAAAAATTCTGTGCAATATACGTATATTATTTTTTTCCAGATCCCTAACCGGAATAAAAAAAATGCCGGGCATGATTTGTGCGGACTATGTTGATAACAAATATAATACGTGATCAGCAAGTAATCAGGATTTTGATTCAGACAAATGGAAATTTTCATGGAAAAAGATTATCAGGGCAGAAATGGCACTTCGAATAAACACCAATGTGACAGCACTGACAGCCTGCAGACAATTATCTAAAAATCATGGTTCGGTCTCTAAATCGCTGGAACGGCTTTCATCCGGTCTTAGAATCAATAAAGCAGCAGATGATTCTTCAGGCATGGTGATTGCGGACTCTTTGAAATCCCATGCCATGGGATTGGGCAGGCAATGAAAAACGCCAGCGACGGGATTAATCTGGTTCAGATCGCTGATGCTGCGCTGGAAGAGTCCATTGACATTGTCCATACCATTAAAACCAAGGCCATACAGGCTGCCCAGGACGGCCAGACCAAAGCGTCCAGGCAAGCCATTCAGGCAGATATTGACAAGCTCATGCAGGAGCTTGATACCATTGCCAGAACAACCTCTTTTAATAATAAAAAATTGCTTTCCGGTGCCTTTGCAAACAAAATGTTTCAGACCGGATCCTTTGCCGGGGAGACCACCTGCCTTTCCATATCATCTTCAGAATCCGGTAAAATCGGCCATGTCACAACAACCAGACTTGCTTTGAAAGAGGAAAATCCAGGTGTGGTCGATCTCAGTATTTTCAGTAATGTTCACAATAAAAGCTATAATATTGCACCGGTTGAGATAGCCTTTGACAATACCCCTGAACACGGCATGGGAGCTGTTGCCGATGCAATAAACCGGATGAGCAGTATGCTGGGCGTGTCAGCAAAAGCCAGCGTGGCTGTCACAACAATGACTGGTATTGCCGGTGGTGTTACCGGAAAAAAATTCAGTATTAACGGGATTAATATCGGCCAGGTGGCAGTTGAGAAAAATGATGGTGACGGTGCACTGGTCAATGCCATCAACTCAAAATCGGCTTCCCATGGGGTCATGGCATCTGTGGAAGAAGAGGGAAGGCTGACCCTTTCTTCTTTTGATGGCCGTGCCATACGCGTAAAGACAGGAGATGAGAGCAGTGAAGCGGTCCTGGGAAATTCTCAACTGGTTACAGCAGGGTATTTAACACTGATACAGGAAGGCACCGGAGAAATTGTGGTAGACAATGTCGGCGGAGGAGATGCCCTTGCTTTGACAGATCCCTTAAAGATGGATACTCCCACGTCAACCAAAATCCCTTCAATATTAAAAAAAGGCAGTGTTCTGGCTAAAAATTCAGTCCTTGCGCCTGGATGGCGAACCGGCCAAGGTCTTTGCGGTACAGAATTCAGCAATACCAGGATTGATACAACCCAATTATCCACCTTTACCCAGGGATCTTTTATTCCGAAAAACAGTAGCCTGGGGGCCGGCTCTGCCATTACAGGACAGGTCCGAATTGATGCCACCGCCTCTACCCGGGGAGATACCACAATGGCAAAGGGGTCAATTCTAAAAGGGGGAACCCAAATCGGCGAAGGCACAATTATTGGCGGCCATGCGGTTCTGGACGGATCTGGATCACGTTTTACCAGAGGGGAAAGCCTTGTAAGGCAGGGGTCTATTCTTGCTTCAGGATCTGTAGTTGCACAGGGCTCTGAACTGGGAGCTGGTGCAGTCATTGAAGAAACATCAAGAATCAGGGGGGGGGGCAGTCAGCTTGCTGCTGGAACTGTTCTCAGCTCGGGGTCCATCATCGGTGCTGATTCCGTTCTGGGAGGAGATGTGACCCTTGGGCAAAACACATCCCTTACTTCCAAAGACAGTGTTCTTGAATTTAAGTCCACCATTGCATCCGGGTCCACTATTGGTGCCAATACCCTGCTGGGGTGTGACATCAGGACAGGTCAGGATACCACCACATCAACCCATAGAAGCCTTTTAACCACAGGTACAACCCTTGGCAGCGGAACCATTCTCGGGGCAGATACCATTATCGGCGGCACTCTTGTGCTGGGTGAGGAGACAGATATCACTTCATCAAAAAGTCTTGTCAGAGCGGGATCTATCCTTGGCACAGGCGCTCTTATCGGAAAAGGCACAATAGTTGGGGGCACTGTTATTCTGTCAGATCAACCAACTGAAAAAACCACCCGGGCAGGCATGCTTGCATATAACAGCAGACTGACAGCAGGCTCTCTTCTTTGTGAAGGTACTGTGCTCAAGCCCGGAGAAACAATTATCACGACAAGCGGAGTTGTTTCCGGTATCCTGGACAGGAATTATATGACCAGCGGAGTGAATATTCTTAGTGACGGGGGGATAGAATCTCTTGCCCGGGGTTCATACCTGGGGGCTTCCAGCTGGCTGGGGCAGGGGTCGTATTTTGGTGCGGATGTTATAATTGAAGGCTTTACTATCCTTACAGAGGATATGACCCTATCTGCCGGGTCAAGGCTTGGCCGGGATACCCTGCTGACTGTTGATTCCAGGATATCGGAAAAGATTACAAACGCTTATGTGGGGGTAGCTTCCATTGGTACTGTGCTGGCGGAAGGGGCAACGCTTACTGACTGAAGTGCAGCGATTCAGAAGATATTTAAATCATCTAAAATAACAGGAGGTTAAAGATAAAGCGCAAAAATAGTTTTCTATCCTTTTTTTCTTCAAAATTTTTTTTTCTTCAAAAAAATATTTATAATTTGC
>JAYEJJ010000147.1:0-3290 GCA_034660495.1 Thermodesulfobacteriota bacterium
AATGGCCGCAGGTCGCCGATTTTTAGCCTGGCAGGGAAAAAGTCCTCCGTCGTTCTCGTTCCTGACAGGCAACCGCTGGGGGCGGCGGTATTCAAAAAACTTGATGATCGAGTAACAAAAGTATCGGGCAGGTATCAGCCGGGAAGATGGGTTATATGTTTACTTAACCCTTGCAGGGCTGTGCTTAACCTGTTCAGGAGTATAATGAAGAATAAAGCCTTTCAAACCTCAAATGTATTATTGCTCTCTTTTTCCCATTTTATCCATGATATTTATACGAGTTTTCTCCCCCCGTTGCTGCCCCTGATCATTGAAAAACTCTCCCTGTCCCTAGGTCAGGCCGGGGTGCTGTCCGCTGTCCATCAGCTGCCGTCTCTGCTCAACCCTGCCATCGGCATTCTGGCGGACCGGAAAGGACTTGTAAAATGGCTGGTAATCCTTGCGCCCACCCTGACAGCCATTCCCATGAGCCTGCTGGGGACAGCCGCTTCCTATCCCGTGCTTCTGGCACTGCTCTTTGCCGCCGGTATAAGCGTTGCCCTATACCATGTCCCTGCCCCGGTTCTCATATCCCGGGCTTCGGGTGCCAAAAAAGGAAGGGGAATGAGTTTTTACATGACCGGCGGAGAAGCTGCAAGAACCCTGGGACCGCTTATTGCCGTGGGGGCGGTCGCCCTTTTTGGACTGGAACATTTCTACCCGGTGGTGGTATTTGCCCTTGCCACCTCAATCATGCTTTATTTTAAACTCAAAGATACTGACCCTGTAAAACAAAAGCCCTCAACCATTTCCTTTTTAACTGTGGGCAGGGAAATCAAGTCAATTTTCATCCCCCTGTCCGGCATCCTTACGGCAAGGGCCTTTATGCACTCTGCCATGGCAGTTTTTCTGCCAGTATACATAGAAAAACAAACGGGCAGCCTCTGGCTGGCTGGCGCTTCCCTTGCCTTTTACGAGGCATTCGGGGTTGCCGGTGTTCTTTGTGCAGGCATATTAAGCGACAGAATCGGCCGGAAAAAAATCATGTTTGCCGCCCTTGCCGCTGCCCCTGTCTCCCTTGCCCTTTTTGTATTAACATCAGGATTCTTAAGTTTTATCATGCTGTCAATAACCGGATTTGCCATTCTTTCCACTGCCCCGGTCATGCTTGCCGTTGTCCAGGAACACGCCCCGGACAACCCGGCTTCTGCAAACGGTCTTTACATGATGGTTTCCTTTGTTGTAAGATCGGCAACCATGGTAATCGTCGGATTTTTAGGCGATGCAGCAGGTCTGACCAATATGTATCTAATCTCTGCTCTGGTGGGGTTTGCCGCCCTGCCGTTTTTAATGAAATTAAATCTGGATCGTGAACTCTAAAATTTCTTTTTTTAAACATAAATCAAAGGAATATTTATTTTATGAAATTGAATTTGTTTCTTACTGTTTTTTCAGCGGTGTTTATTGCGGAAATCGGGGATAAAACCCAGCTTGCCACCATGCTCTTTGCCGCTGAAAAAGATGTAAGCACAATGACCATATTTCTGGCAGCATCTGCTGCGCTGATCCTGTCGTCTGCCGTGGGAGTATTTGCAGGCAGTCTGATGTCGGCCCATATCAATGGAAAAATACTGTCCTATATTGCTGGAGCCGGGTTTGTCTGCATAGGTGTCTACACGTTACTGACTGCCTAGATATTTAAAAATTAAATCTCTTGTGGAAAATGTACCCGGCACTGAATAGTAACAGATGGAAAACCGGATCACATTTGAAACCCTCTACTGCATGATAACAGATATTCAGAACGCGGTTTTATTCTGATCAGGCGCCTGAATACAGGCAGTTCAAAGGGCGCTGTGAAAAGCCATACTGCCTTGAATCTCAACCCTTTTTTATGTTTACGGAGTTATACTACATGAAGGAAATCAAATCGTTCCACCAGGTTGTGTCAGAGCCTGCAAAGGCAGCAGAACAGGCCGAAAAAAACAATAGAAAAACCATGGGGTATTTATGTTCCTATACCCCGGAAGAAATCATATATGCCGCCGGGTTTCATCCCATGAGACTGTTTTCTTCAAGAAATGGTATTTTTCATGCAGAAAATCATCTTCAGACCTATTGCTGTTCCCTGGTGCGCGGTGTTCTTGAAGACAGTCTTTCCGGCCGGCTTGATTTTCTTCATGGGGCAGTATTTCCCCATACCTGTGACTCCATACAGAGACTGAGCGATATATGGCGCCTTAACACAAAATACGCCTTTTTTACTGATCTGGTTCTGCCGGTCAAACTCAATACTAAGAGCAGTTACCAGTATATGAAGGCGGTCCTTTCAGGTTTTAAAAAAACACTTGAACAACATATCGGCAGAGAAATTTCTAACGATGATCTCAGCCGTGCGGTATTTAAATTCAATAAGATCAGGACATTGATTGAAAAAGTATATGAATTAAAAAAACTGCATCCAAAAATCATATCAGGAAAAGACGTCCATGCCATTGTCAAGGGATCCATGATCATGGACAGGGATGACCTGCCTGATCGTCTGGAACATATCCTGACAGAACTTGAAAATGCCCTTCCCTCCGGAACTTCAACCGGACCGGGAGTTGTGATATCCGGCAGTGTATGCGATTCTCCTGACATTTATGATATCATAGAGCAGGCCGGGGGCGTTGTTGCTGGAGATGATTTATGCACGGGCCAGCGCTGGTTTGAATCAAAGGTTTATGAAGACATCAGCCCCCTTGAGGCATTGACAGAACGTCTGACCAAACGGATGATTTGTCCGGCCAAACACCATCCTGACCATACCAGGTGCGAAAACCTGGTAAGACTTGTAAAAGACTCAAATGCCAGGGGTGTTGTGTTTATGCTTTTGAAATTCTGCGACCCCCATGCCTTTGATTATCCTTATTTAAATGAATACCTGGAAAAAGAAGGCATAAAAAGCCTGCTTCTTGAAATGGACGACCAGTCTTTGAGTGCCGGCCAGCTCACTACACGGGTGGAAACCTTTATTGAAATGCTGTAATCTGATACACAACAAGGAAATTCAGGATGAATGATACAAAACCCCATAAACTCAACAACCACCGTCTAAAGACGGTGGGTTGAAATTAAGGACTGAAAGTCCGGATACGGGTCCAAGACCCGTCCTGTACGTGCTCGTGCTCGTAAACGTAAACGTAAACGTAAACGGAGTAATAATTCATAATGTTAGATCATGAAAAACTAGATGTTTATAAAGTCTCCATTGAATTCATGGCTATTGCGATCAAAATAGCTGATAGTATTCCAAGAGGGTATTCTTC
>JAYEJJ010000148.1:0-3221 GCA_034660495.1 Thermodesulfobacteriota bacterium
TTTAATACATTTTCTTGAAATTTAAGGAAAACGGGGAACATATAATGCGACAATTGAGGAAGAAAATTCTATATCTGACTGTTTTTAATGGACTTTTTTATGGCCAACTGTTATTTGTTTGCATAGCCTTTTAGGGTTTAATTTCAGCAGGTTATATGCTATGTTTTATACCATAAAAAGGAGCTGCTTGCAAGCGATAAATCAATATAACTTATTGAATTAACAACACATATTGGCATGGAATTTGAAAAGCAATTTTCATGCCAATTGGTATTTTTTAAAAAAAATGAACTGCTTACGAGATCTGAAAATTTACGCAAAAACGGTGAAACTTCAGCAGGTAAGGAGTTCTGTAATGCCTTTAGCCCAGGAAAATTTTGAAGCCATTGGTAAATATGTGCGTCAGCATATGGGACAGTGGCTGGGAGAGCAGAGTTTGGCGCAGCCTCCCCAGGTATATGAAATTGAACTTCGTGAACGTATGGTTCGGGTGGAGGAAGAGTTAAAGAACCAGCGGGAGTTGATGAAGCTGGGCTTTGATCAGATGAGCAAGCGTTTTGATCAGGTGGACAAGCGCTTCGAACAGGTGGACAAACGGTTTGACAGTTTTATGCGGTGGTCTTTTGGTCTTACTCTCACCGTAGGTGGACTTGTGGTTGCATCCATAAAATATCTTCAATAGCCAATGACGTCAGATACGCAGAAAACAGGTGTTCTGCCGTTATCATGTTTTCTGAATACGAATCAAATGAGATTTAAAAAGGGGGATAAGGATATTTGAGGTTTACACTCAATTGTCAGGAAATATGATGAAAGTCAATGAAAACATTGTAATACCCCAAGAACAAAATCAGGGTGCCAGCCGCGGCCAGCTCCTGTGGCTGGGATGCTTTGCAGTTATCAGTGCGATTATCGGTTTGCTTGTCACAGGCCGGCACAACTATCTTTTATTTCACTCCCTGGTCGAACTGGGCGCGGTTGCGGTGGCATGGAGTGTCTTTTTCCTTGTGCGGATAAAATTGTTGGAAAAACAGCATGGGAAATCCTGCCGCCGGATATCGCCGGTTTGACGGAGAAAAAAGTCATGGCCACACTGATTTAATGGTAGGAATCTGTGGATTGAGCTGGTCTCTAAGCCAATAAGGGTGATTAATGTTTTTGTTTATACTCGGTTATCAAGTTTTTATGGAATGGCCGATTAAGAGCCCCCAGCGGTTGCCTGTCAGGAACATTGAGAACCAAAGGAGATCAGACTTTTTCCCTGCCAGGCGTTAAAAAAATCAAGCTGTTTGAGGACCAGTGGCCGCAGGTCGCTGATTTTTAGCCTGGCAGGGAAAAAGTCCTCCGTCGTTCTCGTTCCTGACAGGCAACCGCTGGGGGCGGTGGTATTCAAAAAACTTGATGATCGAGTTATATGGAGCGGGTGAGAGCAAAATGGCTGTGATTTATGATAAACGGAAAAATAATTTCAGAGCTCCTGACACCACAAACCTAATATATTGTTTTAACTGAAAATATTCAAATTTAGGATCGTAATTTTAAATGCATAAAAAAACCAGACAAATACCATATATTGTGCTTATTGTCTTTGTTTTTAAAAAAAAATACTATATATAGAAAATGATTATGCATTCAAAATTAGCTGAGGTCAGGAGTTCTGAATTTTGTAAACCGAGCAAAACCCGGCGTTGCCTTACTTATTTTGCTCACTACGCTTGCTGGGGCGGTGAATGTTTTTTATGCGATTCAACGGGCTGACCAGGAGATGAGGGAAGACCTGCTCAGCCGGACGCGTCTGGTGGCCGAAGCTGTGAATATTGAACGTATCAAGGCACTGACCGGCACGGCAGCCGACCTCGACACGCCCGCTTATCTGAGGCTTAAGGCACAGCTTGCCGCTGTCCGCGCCTTTGAGCCGAAATACCGTTTTGTTTATTTGATGGGGCAACGACCGGGCGGGGATGTCTTCTTTTTCGTGGACGACCGTTCCGTCGGCCATGAAGAAGAAGCACCAGCGGGGATGATCTACGATGATGTACCCAAAGGCTTCAAACGTGTCCTGGCTACCGGTGTTGCCTCTGTGGAGGGACCCTTTACAGACAAATGGGGCTCTTTTGTCAGCGGCTGCGTGCCCTTGACCGATCCACAGTCAGGTAAAGTCCTTGCTGTCCTGGCCGTGGATTTCGACGCCCGGCAATGGCCAAAAGCGAATTTCTGGCCAATATGAGCCACGAGATCCGCACCCCCATAAACGGTGTCATCGGCATGACCGGCCTGCTGCTGGATACGGAATTGACCACGGATCAACGGCGCTATGCAGAGACCGTTCAAGCCAGTGGTGAATCGTTGCTGGGGCTGATCAATGATATTCTTGATTTTTCAAAGATCGAGGCCGGCAAACGAGGCCGGCAAACTGGATCTGGAGAATCTCGACTTTGACCTGAAAACCTGCTGGATAATTTCGCGGGTATCCTGGCGCTCCAGGCCCACCAGAAAGGCCTTGAGCTTGTCTGCGGCATGTCTCCAGACATCCCTCACCTGCTGCACGGCGATCCAGGACGTCTGTGTCAGATCCTGGCCAATCTAACGGGGAATGCCGTGAAATTCACCCTTTTTGAAGAAGTATCCATTCGCGTCACGCTGGAATCGGGAACCCCCGATGATGTCCTGTTGCGGTTTTCCGTGGCAGATACCGGTATCGGGATACCTTTGGAGAAACAGAACGTACTGTTCCGGAAATTTTCCCAGGTGGATGGCACCACAACGCGTCAATACGGCGGCACCGGGCTGGGCCTGGCTATTTCCAAGCAGCTGGCCGAAATGATGGGGGGCGAAATCGGTGTACAGAGCGAACCGGAAAAAGGGTCTAAATTCTGGTTTAAAGCCCGTCTGGATAAACAGGAGCATCAAACAGACCGGGGGACAAATCAAATGGCGAACCTTGAGGGCGTTCGCGTATTGATTGTGGATGACAACACCACTGCCGACCTGCGGATTCGTATTCTGCTGGTTGAAGATAATTTTACCAACCAGCAGGTGGCCCTGGGGATTCTCAAGAAACTCGGCCTGCGCGCCGACGCTGTGGCAGACGGCAGGGCAATGTCATTCAAAATTGTTTATAGATCAGAATTAGTTATTTCAACAAGTTATACGTTTGGAATATGGACAATCCATACACCACCTAATAAAAACAATGGGTCGTGTATGGATTTGTGGCTTAG
>JAYEJJ010000149.1:0-15180 GCA_034660495.1 Thermodesulfobacteriota bacterium
AGGCAGTGAGTGAAGGCAAGTTCAGAGAAGATCTTTACTACCGGCTTCAGGTGGTCACCATAACCATGCCGCCCCTGCGGGAACACCCGGAAGATCTCAATCTTTTATGCCAGTATCTTTTAAACCGTCTATCCTGTGAAATGAACATGAACAACCCTGGGATTTCCAACAAAACCATAGAACTGATGAAAAGCTATAACTGGCCGGGCAATATCCGTCAACTCTACAATGTTTTAAAAAAGGCTTTAATATTCAACCGTGGAGCGTCCCTAAAGCCGGAACTTCCGGATCAGAACCTTTCCCCGTCCCCTGACCCAGCAGAGGAAGCACCCGCTTCAAACACCATTCAGCAATGGATACAAATCTGCCTTACATCGGATAAAACCGAAAATATCTTTGATTCCTGTCTGGATCATGTGGCCTCCCTTTTAATCAAGGAAGCCCTTGATCTCAGCCAGGGGAACCGATCCAGAGCGGCAAAACTTCTGGGTATTTCCAGACCCACCTTTCATTCAAAAATTGAAAAATACGGGATAACAATCGGCTCCTCCAAATAAGAATGGATTCAAAACAACACCCTCCCCTGATGCCTCAGGCCGCATGAGATATCCCTTTTACATTGTGTAAATTTTTCTGACACATTCCGGTGAAATGGCAAACAGGCATTATACTGAGATTATATCTGTTGATGACTATATAAAAGAATGCACAAAAGAACGCACGGATCAGCTGAATGACATGATAAACACTGATTTTCCATCCATTAAATCCCATGTGACCATTCACATCACAACAGGGAATCCCTTTCAGGAAATTCTAAGAAAATCTGAACAGGAACAGGTGGATCTGATTGTTATGGGAAGCAAGGGCAGAACCAATCTGGCAAGGACCCTTTTTGGCAGTGTTGCAGAAAAAGTATTCAGGCATTCCGCCATACCGGTGGTCAGCATAAGGGAAAGAAAAGGGTTTAAACGAAACAGATAACCATAACACTCGGTTATCAAGTTTTTATGGAAGGGCCGAGCGCCGCCCCCAGCGGTATTCAAAAAACTTGATGATCGAGTAACAGAAATCGATACAATGATAAAAGAGGTCTTCCATGAAAAAAATCAAGAAAATAATAGCAGCCATTGATTTTTCTATCTACTCAAAATCTGTGCTGGAGCATGCTCTGGCTCTGGCAGAAAAAACAAACGCAGAGATTCTGGCCGTTAATATGATAAACAAGAGAGATTCTGAAGCTGTAAAAAAAGCATTTAATGCAGAGCATCCAGGTGAATTCTCAGAGCTGGTATACCGTCAGAACAGCAGTTCCCGGAGGCACCATAACTTCTTGATATTATTGAATTATTCAAGCCGGGTTTTCGCAAACTCTAAACATGAAAGCTTAATATTTTCAATAAGTTAAGTTGTTTTTGACCGGGAATAGCTGCCGTCAGAATGAAGTCAACAGACGAAAAGCAAAATTTAAAACCCTGGCAGGACAGTGTTCGCCTGAAAAGACAGACATACCCATTGTATTCAGGGAAGGGGTTCCATTTCAAGAAATTTTAAAGGCAGTAGAGGATGAAAAAGCGGATTTTCTGATTTTCGGCCATAAAGGAAGAACAGACAACCATGGATTTTCTTTTGGAACAACAGCTGAAAAAATTTTCAGACACTGCCCTGTGCCTGTTATGAGTTTACGGGGATGATCCCGGCACCCTCAAAATCTGCCGGTCACTTCAAATATTTTATTTTTTAAAGGCTCAAGGCTCCAGGTATTTTTTTCAACGCAGTATACATTCTCTTCCTTTGCCAGCTCGCTGAAAAAATCCCTGTACGTGTGAACAATCACAGGTACAGGTGGTATCCTGTCCTGGATGCTTTTAAACAGGCACAATCCTAACGAATCTATAAGCTGCGGGTCAAAAACAACAAGATCAAGCGGATTGGGACCATAAATATAATTCTGGGCTTCTTTTGAATTTTTAGCTGTATAAACGACAAACCCCTCCCTTGTAAATTCTCTTTTCAAAAAACTTCTCAGATTATGATTAAAATCCATAACAAGTATATGCAATGAATTTATCATTTTTTAAATTACTCACTTCTGAAGAACAGGGTTCAGAGATAATGCCACCAACGCAGACCTGCCTGCCTCAAAAAACAAAAAAACGGGATCATCGACTTACAGGTCAATATGAAAAGAAACGGATCGTCGCGTTGTCTTTAAAAAAAAGGAAGGGGAGGGCCGGGCTTTTTTAGATTTAAAATTTAAAGTATAAGCCCGGCCTCCAGGGCAATTATTTATCGCTTTCTGAGCCTGTTTTTTTCTTTGCAAACTTCTGCTTGAATGCACATGCCACAATTTCAGCTGCCTGGGAGGCATCTCTCAGATGCTCCCTGTTGATAACAAGATCAAAGGCATCAGGGGATTGATCATCGGTTTGAAACACGGTTTTAAAGAATTTCAGCTGCTCAGAGTCAATGATATTCAATTGAACATCAGCTTCTGTTTTACTTACATCCATTATTTTTGCCAGCCTCTCCACACGAAATTCCCAGCTGCCGACAAATCGAACCGCCAGAATATTTTTCCTTGGCAGAATCAAGTGGGTTCCCCGGCCGACAAATATGGTGGATGCGCTTCTCCCAAGGGTTGAGACAGTTTTGGTCAGCTGCCGTGCGTAATCACTTTTTAAAAAAGTTTTTTCACTGAGCAGAATTGATAAAAATTCACTCATTTTGCCCTGATAGCGTTCATCATAAAACTCTATGGCTTTCTGAGTCAGATGAGCATCTTTGGCCATATGTTCCAGCACTTCCCTGTCAATCACTTTGAAATTAATAATATCCGAGAGAATATCGGCAATTTCCAGAGCGCCGACACCGATCTGTCTTGAAAAACAGATGTTGTTTATAACAGGGATTTCTTCTCTTCTGCCTCTTGACTCATTTTACCATTTTTTAATATATGCGTTTGCCCACTCTGCTGCACTCATTCTTTTCTGGCCGTAATATCCGGGTGTATAGCCGGTAATTTTAGATGTTTGATTCGTTTTTTTCTCCTTTGAATAAGTCGCATTAAAAAGCGGCAGCAGGGTGTGCCGCCACATTAAAACTGCTTGGTGTCATACGTTCTGTTTCTGTTGTTTATTCTATCTCTGTTATTTACTGCAGCAATAAAAATGCCAGTCACCGCAAAAGAATAAGGACAGATAAAGACAGCAGAGCTCAGCCCGGGAAAAACCACAACCGCACCGGGCCTTTTCAGACCAGTTGCTTTTTTTCTCAAGTCAGATATACTTGCAAATAATATTTCCTGCTCTTTTTCAACTGCAGGGGCAGGCTTTGATATTTTCAACGAATTAAACAAAAACACAGCTTCTTCCATGAAAATAATATTAAACAAGATACTTATATTTGAATATCTGGGATTTACAACCATAGTGCTGATGCTGTGGATAGACGAGCTGCTTGATATCCCCCACTACTGCTTCGGCTTTCAAAAAACCCCTGTCAACTGGCCGGAAAATATTTTTGAAACCATATGCGTAACCATATTTGCCGCTGTTGTCATTCTGTCCACTAAAAAATGCTCCAAAAAATTCAAACTATCGCCATGTATGATCCATTAACAGAACTAATGAACAGAAACTATATTTATGAATATTTTCAGCATATTAAAATGAGCAGATCAAACAGAGTTCTTTCCGTGATCTTGTGTGACCTTGATTATTTTAAAATCGTCAATGATACCTACGGACATGACTGCGGGGATTATGTGCTGAAAAAGACCGCCCAGCTGATTAAAAACAAGATCCGTCCCCAGGATATGGCCAGCAGATGGGGCGGAGAGGAATTTTTACTGCTGCTGCCGGAAATGAGTGAGGAATCTGCCTTACCATTTTAAAATAACAATGAGTTTTGGCATAGCAGGTGATACGCTTCTCAATATCAACTCCATTGATTTTATTTCCCTGGCTGATAACAAACTTTACCAGGCTAAAAAAACGAGATGAGACCAGGTCGTTTTGTGATCCTGCACTAAAAAATCAACAATGTGTAAAAAAAACTGACACCTTCCACACCCTTCATATCATCCAATGAAAATGATTACAACTCCCTTATATTTTGGGTGCCCCCCCGACCTAAGACAGCCGAAACCGGCCTACCATTGTATTAAGGTTTTCAGCCAGCCTGGACAATTCGCCGGCACTGGTATAAATCTGCCTGCTGCCGTTGTTCATTTCATCGGTAGCATTGCTGACCTCGGTAATATCCTTTGTAACCTCAGCGGCCACAACAGAAGTCTGGGATACATTTTCATTAACTTCCTGTATCCCCTGTGAGGCCTGGGCAACATTATTAGCTATCTCCTGGGTCGTGGCGGCCTGCTCTTCAATGGCAGAGGCAACAGTGGTAACGATTTCGTTGATTTCATTAATGATTCCCACGATGGATTCAATGGCGGCTACAGATTCATTGGTTGTTGTCTGAACCCCTGAAATTTTGTCGTTTATTTCCCTTGTTGCCTCGGCAGTCTGCTGGGCAAGGACCTTAATCTCCCCTGCCACAACGGCAAAGCCCTTGCCTGCCTCACCGGCCCTTGCCGCCTCAATGGTTGCGTTAAGGGCCAGCAGGTTGGTCTGCTCGGATATGTCGGCAATGGTTTCTGTTACCTTACTGATTTCGGATGCCGCCCGTCCAAGTTCATCTACCTTTGAGGATACCTGTTTTGCTGTTTCAACAGCCATGGCAGTTGTTTCGCTGCCTTTGGCCGTATTACCGGCAATTCCATTTATGGTGGACGACATCTGCTCGACGGCAGTGACAATCATTTGAATATTCACAGTAGTCTGTTCTGTGGCTGCTGCAACAGAGTTCATATTGGTTGCCATTTCTTCGGCAGAGGCAGAGACATTATGGGACCTTTTCGCAGTCTGTTCCGAATTTGTTGTTATCTGTTCCGAAATAACAGATAATTCTGTTGAAGAGGCCGTCAGGGTCTGTACGCCATCTGCAATATCCTTAAACATATGGATCAAATTTTCAGCCATATGTTTCATGTCGTTATATACACCTTTGCTCTTTTTCGGATCAAATTTGACAGCCAGGTTCCCGTTCGCAATATTGTTGGTAATATCTGCAATATCTGCAGGATCCCCTCCAAGTTGAGAACCAACACTCCGCCTGATAAAAAAGGCTGTTCCAATTCCCATGGCAATAGCCAGGAACGCAACCCCGAGAATCAGCCGCTTTGCGTTGATAATTTGCAGGTCTGTTTTCTGCTGCTGGCCTTCCAGGGACATCTTGACGGTATTCTGGACGTTGCGGGCGCATGCCACCATGGTATCGTTAATTTCATTTTGTGAATCTTTCAATGCTTTAAGCTTGGAAAAAGCCTGGCGGTATGTATCTGCGGCCTCTATTATAGGTCTTACAGATATAGGTCTTACAGATATAGGTCTTACAGACTTTGCTTTTGCAACGATTTCATCAAGTATGCTGTTGACCTTGATGAAATAGGATTCCTTTTTTTTGCGCATCAGAAAATTTTTTTCCTGGCGACGGCATTGCAGCACCTGTCGGATAATGGCCTCGGTATTCTCAGCTCTCTTCATCAAATTTGAAATCTGACTTGGATCTGCATTCCGTGCTATCAGACGTTCACATTCATCCCGATCCGCTTTAAGAATGTCTTTGGCGACTGCTTCCATCTTCCGCCCCGACAGCACCATTGTCCAATTCGCTTCTTTTATGCTTTTTTCCAGGGTAATATAGGTATCAAATGCCTGCCGGTATTTGTGGACCATCTTGACTATGTCATCCAACCGCCGAAGGATTTCGGAATCAGTTGAGCGGGCCTTGATTGCTTTGATCTCTTCTTTAAGTAAATCCGATTGCGCGATGACAGCCTTCACATAGGACTCGTCCCCCCTGACTATAAAATTTTTTTCCTGCCGCCGCGTCTCGTACATCGTGATTGTCATATTCCCGGTATCAATGGCATCGGTCATTTGCCTGACCACTCTTGAAAGTCCGTTAAAGCCTGCTGCTGCGGCCACTATCAGCAATACCAAAACAAAGCCGAATCCAACACTGATTTTTGTTCCAAACTTAATACGCTTTGACATGCTTTTTACCTCACTATTTTAATTGTTCAGTTATCCTACCGGTGCCGTTTATCGTTTTTGATATCAATCTTGACAGCTCCTTCATATTTACGGGTTTTAAGAAGAACTCCTTGACATTATAGATGTATGCACTTGGATTTATACTCTTTTCACCCTTATTAACAAGCGGAAGGTATCACTCGATGATCCAGTTTTTATCTCTGCTTTTTCAAAAACACTATTTTCAACTCTAACAGTCCCGGTAATTAGTCATCCTCAACAGATCTTTTTTGACACATGCATTGTTATTCGACATTTTGGTATCCTTCATATGACCCCCAAAGTACTTTACAGTTTTTTTTGGGAAAACACCTTTAAACAGGGAATGCCCTCAAAAAGTGTAAAGTACTTATGAAGGATGCCGACATTTTGCCTGAATATTATGCTGAAATTTTGACATGCTCTACAATAATACCCTGCGCCTTCACATGAGTGTAGCAAAATACATGCCTAGAAAAATAAGACACTACTATAATGTCCAATGTCTATCAAATAAATGAAGTGCTCTTCAGAGAATTAAACAGATGGCTGGACAGGGGAAAACTGGTCCATGGGCGCCCTTCCTTTATAGTTGGTTTTATTGGAGGTTACAGCTGTTTTGTAAGTATGCCAAACGGGACGAGACCAGGTTGTTTTGTGATCCTGCACTAAAAAATCAACAATGTGTAAAAAAAACTGACACCTTCCACACCTTTCATATCATCCAAGACGAACGGCCTCTGAACTGGATGCCAAACACGCCATAGATCAAGGGACAAGAGTGACAGCCAAGTTTGATATCGACAAACCTGCAACATGCGTTTACAATAGCAGGCGGCAAGGAAATCGGCATTTATAGATCTTTGCACATGATTTGATACGGCTTTACCTTATCTATAAGAGATAGTATCAATTCATGCGCTATAAACCATAAACTATTCGGTTTCCGGCATACTTTTTCCATGCCTATGGTAAGGCTCCCAATCAGAATAAAACCGCCCATAATGATATTGGCGGTGGTATTCCCAAAAAACGCAAGTTTAAGGCGGTTCATCTGGGAAGACCATCGGGGGGCTGTATTTCGGAACACCTGCTGGATACCCCGGTGGATTATGAAGAGATTGCAACGGTGGGAGCGATCATGGGATCCGGTGGTGTCATCGTTATGGATGAATGCTCCTGCATAGTGGCCTATATCCATGTGGATAAATGCGTTAAATGCATAAGTTGCTTTGACAAATGCGCCTTTGGCGCAATTTTTTAAAATTTGTTCCATCTGCTGGGTTGCACCAAAGACTTAACACCAAGAAGGATGAAATCATGATCAAGAACAAATATGAAACTCTGGATAAAGAGAGGGTGCTTTCAATAATCAAAAACGGGGATACCGTAGCATTTTCCGGATTTTCCCCTGCCGGTGGGGCCAAGGTTGTCCCCAGAATACTGGCGGAACATGCCGCGGCGGAACAGAGTCAAGGCAGAGATTTCCGGATCAGGGTGCTCACCGGTGCATCGGCCGGAGATTATATTGACAATGATCTGGCAAGGGCCGGCGCCATTCAGTGGCGTGCCCCTTATCAGGGAGGCAGGGAACTGCGGGACCAGATCAACCGCCAGGAGGTTCAGTATGTGGATATGCACCTGTCCCATCTGCCCCAGACAGTGAGCGCCGGTTTTTTCGGCAAAGTGGATGTGGCCGTGGTGGAAGCAACGGAGATCACCCCGGACGGACGGGTTTACCTGACCACTTCCATCGGGGCATCCCCCACGTGGCTGGCCTGTGCCAACAAGGTGATCATCGAGGTCAACCACCACCACTCCCACCGGCTGCGGGAACTGACGGATATTTTCATCATTCCCCCGCCCCCCCGGCGATCCCCCATCAATGTGCACACGCCGCTGACCATGATCGGCTGGCCCTATGCCCAGGTGTATCCGAAAAAGGTGTTAGGTATCGTTGAAAACGACGAACCGGACCAGGTAGCGGCGTTCAACGCGGAAGATCCAGTAAGCCGGAAAATCGCAGACCATGTGATCCGGTTTCTGCTGGAAGAAAAACAGGCCGGCAGGATTCCCGACCAGTTCTTTCCTTTCCAGGCCGGGGTGGGCAATACCGCTAATGCCGTGCTGGCCGGACTGGGACATCATCCGGAGATTCCGCCGTTCTACATGTATTCCGAGGTGTTCCAGGATGCCATGGTGGACCTGATGTCCGACGGCAAGCTGCTGGGAGCATCCGCCACGGCCCTGACCGTTGTGCCGGAAAAACTGACCCGGGTTACTGACAACATGGATTTTTTCGGAAGCCGCATCGTGCTGCGCCCCCAGGAGATCTCCAACCATCCCGGCATTATCCGGCGCCTGGGAGTCATTGCCATGAACACGGCCCTGGAACTGGACATATACGGCAATGTCAACTCCTCCCATGTGTTCGGCACTCAGATCATGAACGGGGTGGGGGGCAGCGGAGAGTTCACCCGGAACAGCCATCTGTCCATTTTCATGACACCATCCGTGGCAAAGGGGGGTAAAATTTCTACGGTGGTACCCATGACCCCCCACGTGGACAACAACGAACATTCGGTGCAGATCGTGGTCACGGAACAGGGCCTGGTAGACCTGCGGGGGCTGGGGCCCATGGAGCGGGCAAAAAAAATCATCAACACCTGCGCCCATCCGGCCTATCGGCCCTTTCTAACCGATTACCTCAACACCAGCCCCAGGGGACACATCTGCCATGACCTTTCCCGGTGTTATGAACTCCACCGGAACCTGATGAAAACCGGGGCCATGCTGCCGGATCTGTCAGGCATTTAGTGCACATGGAATTGGATAATTATTGTCGATTCCAGTTATCTCTGATTCTTAACCGTGGCCATGTCCAAAACATTCCTGATTTTTTCTGTCATGTCCGCCATTGAAAAAGGCTTTTGGATAAATGCCAACCCGTCACCCAGAATGCCCTGATGGGCAATGACGTCGGCTGTATAACCGGACATGAACAAAACCCGGATATCCGGATAAAGCCTGGAGATTTGTCCGGCAAGGTCACGGCCGTTCATTTCAGGCATGACCACATCGGTCATAAGCAGCGCAATAGAGCCGGAATGGTTCTTTGCTTTTTCCATGGCCAGTGCCGGGGTGTCTGCGGACAGCACGGTATACCCGTTTCTTTCCAGCATCATTCGGGTTATCTTTAGAATGGAGGGTTCATCTTCCACCAGCAGGATGGTTTCAGTCCCACCGGCGGCTGTATTTTTCTCAGGGATTGTCTTGTCAGGGGTTTTATCGGAACCAAATCGGGGTAGATAGATTTTGAAGAAGGAACCCTGACCGGGTTCACTGTATACGTTAATGAATCCGTTGTTCTGTTTGACAATGCCATAGACGGTAGCAAGACCCAGGCCGGTGCCTTTGCCTATCTCCTTGGTTGTGAAAAAAGGGTCGAACAATTTGTCCAGGGTTTCCTTGTCCATGCCGCAGCCATTGTCACTGACCGCCAGCATGACAAAATTACCTGGAATAAAATCCGGATGTTCGTTACAGTATTCGTCATCAAATATTTTGATGCCGGTTTCTATGATGAGTTTGCCCACCCCGGCAATGGCATCCCTGGCATTGACGCAGAGGTTGGCAAGGATCTGGTCGATCTGGGAGGGATCCATTTTTACCGGCCAAATATGGACGTCCGGTTTCCAGACCAAATCAATGTCTTCGCCAATGAGCCGGCGCAGTATTTTCAGCATGCTTTCGACGGTAGCGTTCAAGTCCAACTGCCGGGGGTCGAAGGTCTGTTTTCTTGCAAAAGCCAGCAACTGTCTGGTAAGATCTGTAGAGTGTTCTGCCGCTTTTTGAATCCCATTCAAATCGGAAAGCAGATCGTGATTTTTATCCGTTTTCAATCGTGCCAGTTCCGTATGTCCCAGGATCACTCCAAGCATGTTGTTGAAATCGTGGGCCACACCGCCGGCCAGACGGCCCACGGATTCCAGTTTCTGCGCCTGGTTGAGTTGTGCCTGGATCTCCTCTTTTTCCAACTCAGCCCTTTTTTGATCAGATATATCCCTGAATTCGGTATATCTTACCTGCCTCCCTTTGTAAGATATTTTTCGAGTTCTGATGCGAAGGTGAAATTCGCTTCCGTCTTTATGCAGCCCCATGCCTTCTTCATAGGGTTTTTCATGGCCCGTCAGAATATTGTCCAACACCGTGTTGCGGGAATTTTCAGCAATCAGCATCGATACGTTCATTCCAATGAGTTCTGAATATTTGAAGCCGGTCATCTCTGAAAGAACCTGATTACACTCCAGAACAACCCCCTGGTCATGAATGGCAATTCCTCCTAAATAAAAATCATGAAGTGCCTTGAATCGTGCTTCACTTTCTTGCAGCGCTTCTTTTTGCCGGATGATTTTTTTTTCGGTCCGTTTTCGTTCGGTGATGTCCTGAAGCACTGTAAGGGCGCCTGGCAAACCATTGTGCGTGATCCAAACCGTGTTGTTCAGAACGGTTGTTGCAGGACGGTCATTCCTGACAATGCGCATCTCGACGGGTTCAATCGGTCCTGTTTTATCCGGGGTTTGCCTGTGTCTATGGATGGCTGTTAATTTGGAGCCGGGTTGCATCCAGTCTCCCGGACTGGTGCCAATAATTTCCTCTTCTTCTTTCAGGCCGAAAAGTTCCAGTACAGCCGGATTCACAAAAACGATTCTCTCTTCTTGAGTGATCAAAAAGGGGAGCGGTAAAAAATCGATTAAAGATCGATATCTTTTCTCGCTTTCCAACAGGGCGTTTTCCGTCAATTTGAGTTTGTATTTGATTTTTAGAAGCAGCTGGACCTGGTTTTCAAGTTCCTCATAAGAGGGCCTGGTTTCCATGTTACCCATTTGAGTCGCTGATCGTTTCAATCCAGGGCATTGCCCCGGCAAATAAGTACTCATATCAGGCCTCCTTTTGCCGTGATGGTTGCAGGGACTGGTAAAAGGGATACACCATGCTGTCGTCTTGTGGTTTTACCTGTCACCATTTGAACCAGGTCCGTGACATATGATTTGAGCTGTTCCGCCTGGGCGCTCATTTCCTCTGCAGCTGAAGCGGACTCTTCAGCAACGGCTGCATTCTGCTGGACAACCTTGTCCATCTCTGAAACGGCAATGTTCACCTGCTCGATGCCACTGGATTGTTCCTTGTTATTGACGATATATGGATACCCGGTCCGGCCGTATACGTTGTCCGACAGCAGTTCCCAGGCCAGCCGCCAGTCCGCATTGATGACCACCACACCATGAAAGGTGTTGCCCAGATAGACAGGGGAAGCGACTCTGATTTCCGGTTCACCGGTGTTCCGGGCGATCTGGACGGGGGTGACAAACAAGGATCCAGCTGGCAGTCTTTTTGCTTCTTTAAACCAGCTCACGCCCTTGCGGGTCTGCAGATCTTTTTCCGCTCGCAGGCGACCGTCCACAACTGCAGCCACTTCTTTTCCCTCTGCATCCAGAAATCGAACCTGGGGTATGCCGGTTTTTCCCCTGAAGGGGTCATCACCCTGGCAATGCGGCTGATTTGCATCAAATCATTCTGCAATCTCATTTTTGCCGATTCCAAACCATTGCTGCCGGCACCGGTAGGTCCGGTCGCATTTTCCAGAAAAAAGATCAATGTCCCTAAACCGGCAATTTTCAAGGTATCCGACTCGATCATCCTGACAAACCCGAGGATTTCATCACGATCCAGGACCGCACCTGCCATGAGACTGTTTTCAGCTTCAGCCACCAGTCGTTGGCTTGCCATTTCCAAAATATCATTACTGAATGAGCTCAAAGACCTGACCGACAAAGCGCCCGGAAGCATCAGCGGCACTATTACCAACCCAACGCAGACAAGATTCAACTTCATGGTTAAGCTTGTTTTATTCATGATTCAACCCCCCGTTTCTTTGGGTTTCTTTGTATATCAAGCTTGAGAAGACCGCAAATAGCATGCCATGAAATCCCTTGTTTCAGTATGTTCACGATAAATGGAAGAAACATGGTTGTCTGCACACTATTCTCAGAGTACGGCGTTCAAAAGATGAGGCACAGAAAGTCAGCTTTTTTTACAATCTGTCAAAAAACAATTTCCGGCAGCATCAAAACAGATTCGGGTAAGGCACAAAGTTTGCTTTGATTGTTCGGGGTAACGGAATCGACCGCACTGCTTTGCGATATATGCCTGAAACTCCGGCAACCATGATCTTAAGGGATGGAATCTAACTATGGGCTTTGATACAAAAAAACTCTTTTTTGACAAGAGGGACCATGAACTGATCCGGATCGTCAATACGGCCTATGACCAGGACAACTCCCTTGGATATACAGCAAAGCTCTTCTATCCCTTTTTCCACCCCTTTTGGCATCAAGGAGCTTGCCGAATCCAAAGGGCTTCGTATTGCAAACTCGGTTGTACACCTTCTGGAGTCCCTGGAACGGGGTGATGAAGAGTACAGGCTCCAGGCCCTCAGGGGACTGCGGGACGAGATCCTTAACACCGCAGAAGGTTCCCTGCCAAAGAATACGGCCAGGGTGCTTCTCCAGATTATGAAGGAGCTTGTCAGGGCAGGGGGAAACTACTTTCAGCAGCTGAAGCTTGCCCATGATTTCAGGACCGCCGCCTTTGGTAAGCCCAGACTTATCCGGCATTATCTCAAGACCTACCACCTCCTTGAGATGCCCGAAGAGTGGAACCAGGTCACCTTTGACGACCATGTCCACGATGCCAACACCAAGGGCCGCAAGTCCCCGGCACATCTCATCATGGACGCATGGATAAAAGGGATTTGCAGACTCAGAGTCATTTACTACCACCTACCTCAAGGCGGAAAACTACCCGGACATCCCCGACCCCTGGAGCATCAGCGACAGCCGGGAGCTTCCCGAAAGACTCAAGCTGTATTTCTGCGAACTCCTGGAAATAATATCCAATCTCCACCACAGCTTCAGGATCACCCTGAACCCTTGCAACCTCAGGGCTGAGGATGTTCTCGAACTTCTCTATGACAGCAACGGGCTGATAACAAGACTTGAGATCTTCAATCTTAAGGACCACGCAGCAGGAAAGACAGGGCAGATCCATGCCATAAGTGAGCTTCAGCAGGCCATCAACGAAGCGAGCCTTTTGAAACTCAAAAGGGTGGTACGCCGGATCATAGACCAGATGAAAAGCTGTCACTATAAAGATGAAGCAGACAGAACGGAGAAGCTTGTTAATATCCTCCATGATATATACACCTTAACTGATTGAAACCACTCTGTTTCAGAACAGGGTTTCCCTTCAAGGTCGTAGGGGCCTGCATAGGCCATATGTATCCCCTTTTCATTAAAAACGCCCAGATCAACAAACCCCTTTGACTCTGCCTGCAGCTTTTCGAAAAGCGTGTGAATAAAGCCAGGCTGACACATTTCGTCATACTGGTTTGAATGAAGAATAAATTCAAGAATCGATATTTTTTCACTTAAAAAGAAATCTATGAATTTTCTCTGGTCAGAAGCGATTCTTACCAGATTTTTTTCCAATTGCTCACTAGCATGGACTGTAAAATAGTATACGATTATTCCGCTGAGAAGTATCAGTATAATACAGGGCAATACAAGCAGACGGATGACAACTGATTTTTTGAAATCTTCTATATACATAGTATCCACAAGCCCGTCTCCCTGATGTTCTGCTGTCCATGAATCAAATTTCTGCAGGACGTATTGCCTTTATCCGTCATTCTGATCAAATACCCGGCTGGGATGTCTTACAATTTTTCCATTCTTTGCATGAGTTATCTTTTCTTCAGTTGACATTTTATTTTCATGGGCCTGCTTTACCTTTTCCAGGATGATATCCAGGTCACACGGCTTTATCAAATAATCAAAGGCCCCTGTTTTCAACCCTTCAACAGCAGATTCCGTTGTTGAATGCCCTGTGAGCATAATCACCTCAACAAGGGGATATTTCTTTTTAATGTGTTTCAGGGTTTCCACCCCGTCCATGCCCGGCATTTTCACATCAAGGATCACCACATCAATTTTTTTCACATCCAGAATCTCCAGGGCCTCCTTTCCGCTGGCAGCTGTTGAAACACTGCAGTTTCTTTTTTCCAGCAAAGCGGCTATGGTTTTTAAAAAACGCTCTTCATCATCAACTATCAATAATAGTGTATCTCTCATTTCGCCTCCTTGAAGCTTATATAGGTCTTCGCATATGGATTGAGTCCTTCCTCTTATAAACAGAAGGAAAGATTGGTATCAGTTCACTTGCGAACATCTATAATTAAAGGAATGTATATGGAGTTGTTTTGATGAAAAGGGACATTGTGTCGTATATTTTGATTGACACATCTATAGGCATTGTCGTATAAATACCACGTTCTGTTTATTGTCACAATAGCAGGATAGGAGCCATAATGCGTTATAATAAATTCAAATAGTTAAGACTGTTCCCCCCAAATCCGTTATAACCAGAATAAAAGAGATAGAAAACGAGGGAAAAAATAATTTTTTAGAATTGACACAATGCCCCTTTTCATCAAAACGGTTCCATATGATACTAATGTATATTTGATTCAGCAATTTTAATGCCAGAGATGCTTTGCCCGGGAATTTTGAACGGCAGATGCGAAAGTATCGGCAGAAAGGCCTGACCCCTCACAGGTAAACATTAAAACACATGATCATCGTGTAAGAGGATTTTACGCTTTGTAAAATTAACTGACGTCAACAACCCCTGAGCTAAAGACTCAGGGGCTTGCAAGGCAACTTGTAAGCCCGGTTGATTAGCCTAAGCCACAGAAAAATTGGTGGCTGCGTTACATTTGGATATATTACAAAACATAATCGGATAAGACTGGATCTTCCCAAGACCCATTTTAATGATGCTTTCTGTATAGCAAATGGCCAACATCAAACAAGGGCAATCCCCGTGTTCTTTAAACATAAACGTAAGAACAATAGATGCCTTGAAAAATTTTATGATGCAAAGGTCTTTGATGTCCGAACAAACAAAATAGTTTCCGGTAATG
>JAYEJJ010000150.1:0-3192 GCA_034660495.1 Thermodesulfobacteriota bacterium
CAAAGACAATAAGCACAATATATGGTATTTGTCTGGTTTTTTTATGCATTTAAAATTACGATCCTAAATTTGAATATTTTCAGTTAAAACAATATATTAGGTTTGTGGTGTCAGGAGCTCTGAATTTTACCATTTGATTTCAATTAATCTTTTGCCCTCAGCATCTGTTTACACGGTTCTTTACATGCCGCATATGCATCTTGATCCGGTTCACCGCTTGAAATTGTCAGTAAGATACTTCTATGCCGCGCATGTATCTCAATCACCCAAAGGTGTTTGGGTAAAATCAGTGATATTTATGCAATCCGCTGCTGCCGACAGCGCCCTGCTCTTGCTTTCCGGCAGGTTGCGCGGCCCGGTCAGGGGAATGAAAGTGCGCATTGACGGGAGAACCTTTGTGGACTATGCCCGGGTTGATCCGGGCGTGGCCGTACCGGGGTATGTGGCCCGGGAGGCGGGTTTGCCCGGCACAACCTATATAGCCGAAGACAGCATGATCCTGAACTTTGCCGGAGCGGCCTCTTAAAAAAGTCTCTTGACAATTAGAGATTGATGTATGCCGGAGAACTGTCCGCAAGACTCTATCCAGATATATCTTGAAAAGAAGGGGGGCGCTCTGGTATTTTCATTCCATGAAAACAGAACAAACATCTCGGGAAAAAATAAAAATACTGACTGTATCAGATTATATTGACAAAAGCTTAAAAGATAAAATCAAAAACAAAACACATGACCCTGTAGACCTTATCCTGTCCTGCGGGGACCTGCCCCCGGAATACCTCTCCTTTCTGAGGGACCGCCTTGACAAACCGCTTTATTACATCAAGGGCAACCACGATATCCGGTATACCCCTTCCAACCCCATGGGATGCGAGAACATCCACGCCAGAATCAAAATTTTCAAATCATTGAAAATCATGGGACTTGAAGGCTCCATGTGGTACAGCGGAGGTCCCAATCAGTACACAGAAAAGGAAATGCAGAGAATTATCCTGAAGATGTGGTTTCCCATGTGGATAAAAAAAGGCATTGATATTATTATCACCCATGCAGCGCCCCGGAATGTCCATGATGGTCAGGATGTGTGTCACAAAGGATTTAACGGGTTTAACAAACTCATTAAAATCCGGAAACCCGGATATTTCATCCACGGACATATCCATAAGAGTTTTAAAAACCAGGAAGCGCGGATTACCCGGGTAAACGGGACAAAGGTTGTAAACACCTGCGGTTTTACCCTGCTGGAGATTTAATCATGATCAGTTTCCTGAAACGCTTTTTTTCATCCAAAGACAATGACCATATCAGTGCCTTTAACGACCAGGATGAAGCCCATGAGCATGTCAAATTCATCGACCATGGCACAACATCAGTGGATCTGGATAAAATAATCGGCAGTGTTGGAAAATACCATGATTTTGATTCCAGATTCAGACCGAAAAAGCAGGTGTCAGACAAACGATTTTCCCGTATAAAAAAAGCCATCCACGACGGCAGGCAGCTGCCGCCTGTTCAGCTGTACCAGATCCGCAGCGCATTATTATGTTCTGGACGGCAACCACCGGGTGTCGGCAGCAAAAGAGCTGGGTCAGACCAGAATTCAGGCAGACGTCACTGAGCTGTGTTCGGACAGCAGTACAATGGAAAACCTTTTGTACAGGGAAAGACAGAATTTTTATCAGAACACCGGCTTAAAAGAGACAATACCCCTTACCGAGATGGGAAAGTACAATTATCTGAAAAAACAGATTAAAACCCATCAAAACCATCTGACCCACATTTCAGGTCAGGAAACTGATTTTAAAAAAGCGGCAAAGGACTGGTTCAACACCATTTATACCCCGCTGACAGCCATTATAACCAACAGCAGGCTGGACCGCTATTTCCCTTCCCGGACGGTTGCCGATTTGTACACCTATATTGCCTGTCACCGCTGGGAAAAAAACACCAGCAAACGGTACGGCATCGGCATTGACCGCCTTATTCCCCGGAGCATGGAGGATTTCAGAACCGCCATGCTTGAAAAAAACACCCCGGATTATCCTGAAATGAAAAGAACCATCACAGCGTTCATTATGATCAATTCCATGGCCTCCAGTGAGGAAAAAATCATTGAAAAACTCTTTGCAATGGATGAAATAAAGGAAATCCACGGGGTTCACGGCACCATTGATATCCTGGTCAAGGTGATACTTCAAAGAGACTTTCTGGCATCTGATGCGGAAACCATAGCAGAGTTCATGGACCAGAGGGTAAGAAAACTCAGCGGTGTTAAAAGTACTCAAACCCTGATTCCCGGTATTTCAAAGGTTAAGGAAGAATTTATCCTCTAGGAGAAATGTAAAAGAGACATCCTTATTATGAAGCACTCTGACCAAAACATATCGGCCCTGGAAAAAAAGAATACCCTGAAACTTCAGGCAGCAGTATTTGCACTGGTCTCTGCCACCTTTACTAATATCTATATAACCCAGCCGGTTTTGCCTGTGCTTCAGACAGAATTTAATGTATCCCCCTCACAAGTTTCCATGACAGTATCCATTGTTATACTGGGAATCGTTATATCCAACCTGTTTTTTGGGTACCTGGCAGACAAAATCTCTATTCACCCTGTCATTCTTGCAGGGGGCATCTGTGTCGCATCTGGCGGTATTATTGCGTCCATGACCCATGACTTCAGGATTTTTTTAATGGCCCGGCTGTTCCAGGGCCTATTTATTCCTGCCCTGACTACCAGCCTGGCTGCCTGGCTGTCAAAAACCCTGCCTGGAAAACGGCTCAATGTTGTCATGGGCTCCTATGTGTCAGCCATAATTCTTGGGGGCATTGGCGGCCGTCTGCTTGGCGGCTGGATTTATCCCCCTCTCCACTGGAGATATGCACTTGTGTCTGCTTCAATGCTCATCATAATCACTATGATATTTGCTTATTTCACTTTGCCCCGCACAAACACTGTAAAAAAATCAGGCAGAGATGAAACAGACGGATTTTTCTCCTTTCTGCAGCAAAAAGACCTGCTTCTGCTGTTTGCATGCGGTGCATCTGGATTACTCATGTTTCAGCCTGTTTTTAATTTCAGAGCTCCTGACACCACAAACCTAATATATTGTTTTAACTGAAAATATTCAAATTTAGGATCGTAATTTTAAATGCATAAAAAAACCAGACAAATACCATATATTGTGCTTATTG
>JAYEJJ010000151.1:0-3191 GCA_034660495.1 Thermodesulfobacteriota bacterium
TTCCTGCTGCCAGTGGGCAACAGTTGAAAGAATCTTTTCAGCATACCTGTTTTTGCCGGTCAAATGATAGGCAAGCCCTAAAAAAGGTAAGAAATCAAGACGGTTTATCTCCCAGACAAATTTAACCACGCCAATGGTTTTACCATCCCTGTGATCAATATCATCACAGAACTTTAAAGGCCAGCGCCTGCCGGTTTCAGGGGCAAGGTGCCAGTCAATCTCTCTGCCAAAACCGGTTTTAATGCCGAACAGATCAAACCTGTTTTCAAGGTACTGGTCTGCCTTTGTAAGGATATCATCTTTCTGTTCAGGAAAAACATTTTCAAATTCGTCTGCCTGGCAGCAGTCTGTGATTCTGAAAACAGAACGAATGAAAGGAGTATAATCTGTTTTGGCCTTAAACCCTGAATGGTTGAAAACTCTTTTATCTGATCTCTTCCTGAATTTCTGGTTAATCCGGTAGGGAATTTCAGGCAAGGGCATTTTAAAAAGACGGGTTAGCAGCCAGGGAATTTTAGTCAACATTGGCATTTAAAAAAACAGCGATCCATAGTTTTTTGTCTGAATCATATACGCTTTTAAGTATGGCAGCATTGCTCTGGGAAAATTAGAACAATCGCCTTTTTATGAAGCAAGCACATGGTTATATTCCGCAATCAATCTTTCAGCTACCCTTGATGCCATAAAATGTTCTTTGGCATAGTTATAATTATAGCGTGAAATATCATGGGTTTTCTCTGTATTTTCTATCATTTTTTTTAAACACTCTGCAATTTCAGCAGGTTTGTTAGATTCGGACAACCACCCCATTTTCCCATCTTGAAAAACATCTTTTAATCCTCCCACCGGCCTGGTTACCACCGGCATACCAAAAGCCATTGCTTCCAGAACAGAGTTTGGCAGACCTTCACCATAAGAGGAGGGTAAACAGTATATATGATGCTTTTTAAAGGCCCGGATCTTCTCTTCGCCCCGGATATCACCGGTAAATTTTATTTGTAGCTCAGTCAAGCCATAGGAAGCGGCCAGCATTTCCAGTTCAGAACGGCATTTACCATCACCGGCAATTGTCAAAGAGAGCGAAAAACCTTGTTTCAACAACAAACGTACCGCTTCCAGAGTTTCAAAAACTCCTTTGGCCGGTTCCAGTCTGGCAAGAAACAGAATTTTGATAGTTTCAGGTTTATTTTTTATCTCATTCAGTTTCTTTTCTATGCTGAAATTATTTAAAAGTTTTTCATCAACGGTGGTTGTTCCAAGGGAAACAGTGGCTGTGACACCCCAGTCTCTGAACTTTTTTTTAAATTCAGAGGCCAGGACAATAAAGTGGTCAGCCCGGCCAAATGTCTTTTTGAACAACCAGAGATATCTCTCTTCAACCTTCCTTTCAAAATCTTTATCCCACCCGTGCCAGAAAACAATTACCGGCACCCCCCGCTGCTTGGCCTGCCAGGCAAACAGACCATCCCTGATAAAACATTTAAAACCAAGCGAAGGATTCAGGTGAACCAGGGAAGGATTTTGCTGAATAATTGTTTTGCGAAAATTAAGCTGATCATAAACAGGATGCAGCAATCTGCTCTGCCCTTTGGTTCCGCCAATTTCAAGAACGGAAATCTTCGGCAGATAAGCAAACAAGGCATTATAAAAGCCGGATACTCCTCCCTGGTCATTTAGGTCAGGAGTGGTCAGAAGGATTGAATTAAAAAGATTTTTTGTCATTACATGCGGTTCCCGGAAGTATTGTTATAACGAATATGGAACATAAGATTTTTAAGAATACCGCGCTTATCACTATCTGATAAAACAAGATTCCACCCGTCCAGCATTTTATACCATTTCATCCCAATCGTCCCTATTCGTTTGGGCTCACCCTGGTATCCTGTCTCATATCCATAACGACTTAGTTGGGTACAACAAATTTCCTCAATACGACGAATAAGGGCAGGAGACATTTTTTTATTCCATTTTTGCTTATTGTCTGCGACAATTTTATTTACGCCTCTGGCATCTCCTATATTTTCCGAGGGTTTGTTCAGATGAATCATATTTTTTTCAAAAGATATTCCGATTGTATTGCAGATGTCGTTCAGAACCATTTCAGGATTGCCAAGAAGATCTTCAAACCGTATTTCCAGTCCAGAATCCCCCAATTTTTGAATATCTACTCCTGCTTTACAGGTGTCATCCTGCCAGCGCTGGGCAGCCCGCAGCATGTTTTTACCCCACGCTTTGTTAATAGAAAGGCTGTAATCCCTGACATCCCTTACAATATGAATTATTGTTGCTCTTGGATAGAGTTCTTGTAACAGCGGTATATGACGTATATAGGAAGGGCTTTTATCACCCCATATCATATTATTATCCAGACATCCTGTATCAAGCTGGACAAGAGCTTCAAAAACCTCAGCTACACTCCCCCCCCCCTGCATGCCTTATGCCACTCTTGAGCTGAAATACAATGGCCCTTGTGCCTTGCCATATAATAAAAAAAAGAACTTTGCCGGACTTTTTCATAAAATTTTTCAAAATTTGCAAAATCAGTTAAATCACCATATTCTTTCCAGTAGGTAGCCCAGTATGGCAATATTTCAGTTTCAGAATTTGGGATGTTTATTTTAGAGTGGTTGTTCAGTAAACTTCGTAACAACTTCAGAGCTCCTGACACCACAAACCTAATATATTGTTTTAACTGAAAATATTCAAATTTAGGATCGTAATTTTAAATGCATAAAAAAACCAGACAAATACCATATATTGTGCTTATTGTCTTTGTTTTTAAAAAAAAATACTATATATAGAAAATGATTATGCATTCAAAATTAGCTGAGGTCAGGAGTTCTGAACTTTGTGCCGCTTCTTGGCATTCCAACTATAAAGAGTGGCCTTTTTTTCATATTTGTCCTTTTATTTTAGCATCTATCTGACCAAGCTTACTGTAAAGTGATAAAAACTCTTTTCCCATAACTTCCAGACTGAATTCATTTTCAAGTTTTTGAAAACCATTACCGCCCAATTGAGCTGATAAATCCTCGTCATCAAAAAGCATTAAGGGAGTTACAATAATTAAAACTACCCTGAAGCTGGCTCAATAGTGACATCCCATTTGGACAATTTTTTTGAACGCTCAATTCGGTCCTCGTATTTTTTCATTTCCTTTTTTGTCAACTTAACTCCTTTCTCGTAAATTT
>JAYEJJ010000152.1:0-3184 GCA_034660495.1 Thermodesulfobacteriota bacterium
GACAATAAGCACAATATATGGTATTTGTCTGGTTTTTTTATGCATTTAAAATTACGATCCTAAATTTGAATATTTTCAGTTAAAACAATATATTAGGTTTGTGGTGTCAGGAGCTCTGAATTTTGACTATTTTGGCGGCGGCGGGTTTCATGATGATGAATCAGGTGAAGGAAATGCAGTTGAAACAGCAAAAGCCAACGGGTTTACCTTTGCATATACCCGGTCCCAGCTTGAAGGTGTTCATCCCGGTACCCGCACCATTGCAATGAACCATACACTGGATTCAAGTTTAGCCCTGTACTATGAACTGGATCGTCCTGAGGATCATCTTTCCCTGGCTGAATTTACAAAACAGGGCATTCGGATTCTTGACAATGACAAAGGATTTTTCATGATGGTTGAAGGGGGCAAGATCGACTGGGCCTGCCATGCCAATGACGCCCGGGCAGCCATTGATGATACCATTGCTTTTGATGATGCTGTTTGTGGGGCAGGGGGTTCCCCACCAGCTACCCCATTCATTCCGGATCTCTTTTTGCCACATAACCGGGTCAATTTTTCTGTTCGATATTTTTTTATATGAAACAGCCGGTTAAGAGCCCCCAGCGGTTGCCTGTCAGGAACATTCAGAACCAAAGGAGATCAGACTTTTTTGCTCTGCCAGTCATAATTATGCCATTTACCAACAAAAAAGGCTCCTGGTTTGATCGCCAGAAGCCTTTATTATCAATGGTCGGAGTGGCAAGATTTGAACTTGCGACCACTTGTCCCCCAGACAAGTGCGCTACCAGACTGCGCTACACCCCGATATTTATAATTTGTATCTATAGCAATTATAAGATATAAAGTCAAGCAGGAAATCACTTTCAGGATGAAAATTTATTATGGAGATCAAAAAAGTCAATCGGCTGGTCCCTGGAGACAGGATCGGTATCTGCGCGCCCTCAGGCTCCTTTGACAGGGAAAGGCTTGACCGGGGAGTGAAGCTTATTACAGAAATGGGCTTTAACGTGTATGTGCCCGACCTCATCTGTCGGAAAACCAGATACCTTGCCGGCAGTGACAGTCAGCGGGCGGCAGTGGTCAACGCCCTTTTTTCAAACAGGGATATCAAGGGGATAGTCTGCGCAAGGGGGGGATTTGGCGCCATGCGGATGCTTCCTTTTGTTGATTTTGAAATGATAAAAAAAAATCCCAAGGTGTTTGCCGGTTTCAGTGACGCAACCGCACTTTTAACCGTTTTTGAAAGGATGTGCGGGTTTCAGGTGATTCACGGGCCTGTGGTCACCTCTCTGGTCGGCGCTTCCAGTCAAACCATTGATTCCTTTTTTACCGCTTTGACTGTTTCGAAAAAAGATAAGGCTTTGACAGGTAAACGGTCCCTGGTTCAGGGAAAAGCCCGTGGTATTCTGTCCGGGGGAAATCTGGCCACGCTCTGTCATTTGACTGGAACCCAGTTTCAGCCTGAATTCAGGGATAAAATTTTGTTTATGGAAGAGGTCAGCGAGAAACCTTACAGGATTGACCGGATGCTGTCCCAGATGAAAATGGCAGGTGTGTTTCAGGGGATTAAAGGGGTAGCTGCAGGGTCCTTTGAAGCATGCGGGAGGGAAGATATGCTTGAAGAGATTTTGATTGACGTTTTTGATGAATTCCAGGTGCCTGTGATTACAGGTGTTGAAGCAGGACATGGAAAACATAACTTTTCCCTTTCCTTTGGTACAAAAGCCTTTCTGGATGCTGAGCAATGCCTGCTGATCTGTGATGTCTGATTTTTTATGAAAGCCGTCAGCCGTCAGTACTCAGTTAACAGCTTTCATGCTTCGTTGTGTCCGCCAGGACATGTGGGTTATATGAAAGCCTTCAGTGCTCAGCTTCCAGTAAACAATTGCAACCTGTTTCCTGGTGGTTACCGGATGAAAATTTTGAAACTGGATTCTGTATACAAGACCATGGAAAAGGGGGTTCAGGAAAAGGTGTTCCCCGGTGCGGTCCTTCTTGTTTCCCTGGAATCTGACATTGTGTTTTTTGATTCCTTTGGGGTTGCTGATCTCAATACCCGGGAAAGAGTTGAAACAGATATTGTTTTTGATCTGGCTTCCCTGACAAAGCCCCTTGCCACCACCCTTGCCCTGGCAACACTTTTTGATAAAGGACTCCTTTGTCCAGATCAGCGTCTTGGTACCATAATGAAGGAAGCCTTACATACGGACAAGGAAAATATCACCATAGATCAATTGATGCGCCATGTATCCGGGCTGCCGGCTCACAGACCATATTATGAGAAACTGGCTGGCCTTCCCTGGACGGACAGAAAAAAGCGCATTGAAAAAATGATTTTACACGAGCCGTTGACAGCTGTGCCCGGCACCTGTGAGATCTACAGCGACCTGGGGTTTCTGCTCCTGGGGTTTATTATCGAGAAAGTAACCGGCTTATCCTTTGCCGGGTGTGTTCAAAAGGCGTTTTATGCTCCCCTTGGGCTGAAAGATCTTTTTTTTGTGGAAAACAATAATTTAAAATCTCCAGATAAAACAGGACAGAGACGATTTGCCGCCACAGAATACTGCCCATGGAGAAAAAAGATATTAAAAGGGGAAGTTCATGATGAAAATGCCTGGGCTGCCGGCGGGGTGGCCGGGCATTCAGGGCTTTTTGGAACAGCATGGGATGTCTGGAAACTGGTGCACACCATCATGACGGATCTCCAGGGGGAAACAAATAAGATCATTAAAAGCAAAACCTTGTCTTTTCTTGCTGAAAAAAAAAACAAAGGCAGCAGAGCAGCGGGATTTGATACCCCGTCATCTGAAAATTCTTCCGCGGGAAAGTTTTTTTCACCTTCATCTCTGGGACATTTGGGATTTACAGGGACATCCTTCTGGATGGACCCGGAAAAATCAATTATTGTTCTTCTGCTGACAAACCGGGTTCATTTGAATCGCAGCAATATAAAAATAAGGCAGTTTAGACCGGTTATTCACAACCTTGTTATGGAAATTTTAATGGATTTTTAAAACAGGTATAAAATGCGTTAAAAAAAAAATAGAATTTATGGGCATCCTTCATATGACCCCCAAAGTACTTTACAGTTTTTTGTATCAGGATTTTGCTCGCAACTATTGCGTCACGGCAGAATACCGCACTATACCAAGATTTAAATTGTGGTTATACCGACAATTTT
>JAYEJJ010000153.1:0-15009 GCA_034660495.1 Thermodesulfobacteriota bacterium
CGTGTGGAGTACCTTGGGATGACTATATATTCCAATGTAACGTAGTCAGTTAAGACTTAGGCTAATCAACCGGGCTTACAAGTTACCTTGCAAGCCCCTCGGTCTTTAGCCGAGGGGTTGTTGACTTATATTTTCCCAGTTGTTTTCTAAAATCAGGTTAATCTATATGAGCCAGAAGTAGCATCAGAAAACATTTTTTCAGATTATTTTTTATAATATATTTTTTTGAAAATCAGCCCTTTCTGGAGTCAAGGATTATTATCCAATACTTAAATCTTCTGAGGCTGAAAATATTTATGATACCAATACAATTCAAAACTTGATATTGTCAGTCTGAATAGAAAAGAGTATGCAAAAATTATTCATTTTTAAAATCTGAGAAAAGGTGTAGACTAACAGGGATAGTCTGGGGGACGTCTGACCGAAAAAAGAATCTTGGTCGATGGGTAGTCCTCACATTAAATTTTTATCAACATCCATTTTCCCATGTAAAATACCAATGATATCAATGTGAGGACCTGAGTTAAGATAGAAGATGATATGTTCCCGTGCTGGAAAGGAATAATATTCTGGAGAGATTTCAGGTCGCCGTCTTCCAAGCCCCGGATTGGCAGCAAGTTCATTAAGCGTATCCTCGATATCTTGAAGATATTTTTCAGCTTGTTGCTCACCCCATGTCTCAGCAGTATAATGCCAGATTTCAATTAAATCTGATTTTGCCAAAGGGGTAAGGCGGTATTCAGGCATTCTTTACCTCAGCAATAATTTCGCTAACGGATTGCGCCAAAAAGTCCCCCTGTTTAGCTTGATCCGCACCAATCGCCAGGCGTTCTTTTAAAAATTGGAGTTTCATATGCTCTACCAGTTCTTCATTTTTTTCCCAGAACCGCAAAGCATCCCGAATAACTTCACTGGCATTGTTGTAGAAACCTGATGCTACTATTTGCTTAACTTTGCTTTCAAGCTCAGGTGTCAATGATATATGCATGCTGTTCTCCTTATCTAAAACACAAATACATACCATAATAAACAAAATACAATCATTGTCAATATTTGTATTGCATTAAATGCAGTTACTTCATTTTGAGGATGTCCGATTTCCCTGTCAAGTCCAATGAGAATCGTTGATTCCATTTTTCAACTGACAGACTATAGTAGCATGGGGCAAAGTGAAAATACTGCTTTGAATGTGCTGAGAGATGCCCAGAGTGACAGGGATAGTCCTCAGGGTTTAGGAATAATGAAATAAGAATCCACAGCCTCTTTTCCATTTTGTATGGGTAACCTCCACGAAGGTGTATTCAAAATCCAGTCGAAAAGTAACCTGCGCGAATTAAAATTCCCTTTAGTTTTTTCCATGAGAATGTTAAAAAAGCATATCTGATGAAACGGAGTCAAGCTCTGCTGGGGAGCAAATTGACAAGGGATAATTAAATGCAAATAGCATTGAATAGTGCAATAGTGGAGGTATAAGCCTTTCAGCAGATATCTCCTCACCCACTTTACCAAAAAAAGGCATCTTCTTTTTACTATTCAAACTTTTTTGCTCATGCCTTGAAAACCCATATGAATGATAGAGCGAAGCGATTCTTTTGTTTACCTATATCGGAGGCATAACCTTATTTTTATGTTTGAAACCCAAATATTTGCAGCAGCACTTGCCATTCAGAATCCCTGGTACGTCAAAGATGTTCAGTTTGATTCAGCCTTAAAACGGCTTGATATTTATATAGATTTCAAACGCGGCAGTACGTTTTCATCAACAGACCCTGAATTTCCGGATAAATATAAAGCCAGGGATACCATTGATAAAACCTGGCGGCACTTAAATTTTTTTGAACATGAATGCTATTTGCATTGCAGAACTCCAAGGATAGCTTTGGATGAGAACAGGACAGAACTGATTTCACCGCCATGGGCTGGCCAGAACTCAGGCTTTACCCTTTTATTTGAGGCTTTGATTCTGGAACTCTGCGCTCATATGCCAGTTCATTCGGTCTGCCAGATCATCAAGGAACACGACAATAAGATTTGGCGCCTTCTGGAAAAATATATTGATAAGGCGCAGAGTTCAGAAGATTATTCTCAAGTGTCAGCCGTGGGTATGGATGAAACCAGCAGGACCAAAGGACATAAATACATCCCCCTTTTTGTTGATATGCTCAAAGGGAAAACAATGCATGTCGCCCATGGTAAAGATAACAGCACTGTAAAAGAGTTTTCAGAATTTCTTAAAGACCATAATGGAAAACCCGAGCAGGTTAAAAAGGCAGCCACTCCTGAAGAATTTGAAACGCTACTCAAGAAATGGTATTTCTGGGCAACCCACAGTCGACTCGAACCTGTTATAAAAGCAGCGAAAACAATCAAAAATCATTGGGATGGGGTTCATGAGTGGAAAAAATCACAACTCAACAATGAAATTTTAGAGGGACTCAATTCAATTGTTCAAGCTGCCAGGGCAAAAGCCAGGGGGTATAAAACTTTTCGGAATTTTAGAATTGTTGTTTTTTTACTAACAGGTGATTTGAATTTCAAATCGCTAAATCCGCATGTCGATATAAAATGATATAAGATTGCTTACCCACATGAAATGGAAAAGAGCCAAAAAGGGGAATTAGAAAAATGAACGAACGTTTTTATCTGCTGAAAATACAGCTGCTTGATATCGAACCGGCAATCTGTCGTCTTTTTGTGGTGCCCGCCAGCATTACGCTGGACCGGCTGCACGATGTTATCCAGATTGTCATGGGCTGGACCGACACCCATCTGCACGAATTTACCATCGGTAAGAAACGCTACACGGAATACCCGGAATCGAAAGAAGACGGGCTGGTTTGCGGCAGATACCGTCTTGGAGAGCTGATCAAGCAGAAAGGCCGCACCTTTGGTTATCTGTATGATTTCGGGGACAGCTGGGAACATGAACTTGTTCTGGAGGAAAGCCGCTATTTCAATCCGGAACTGAGAACGCAGCTGGCCTGCCTTGAAGGCGAACGGGCCTGCCCACCAGAAGATGTGGGCGGCGTACCCGGCTATTTTGAATTCTGCAACGCCCTGAAGGACCCGAGCCATGAAGAGCATGAACATTACATGGAATGGTCCGGCGGTGATTACGACAGTGAGCGGTTTGATTCTGAATCGGTCAACTGGGAATTGATGAAATACCTCCGCTGCTGGTCCCGGGACAGGTATCAAAACTGGGGCGGCGGTATTCAAAAAACTTGATGATCGAGTAACAGTGAGGTCGGGAAAGATTCAGTTATCCGAACTTTTCGGATAACTGCAGTCCATGGAAAAAACTACAACACCAGACATTGCAATAGAAGGCAGGAGTTTGGAGCAGGAGATATCGAGCAAAGACCAACTATTAAGAAAAACTTAATATAGTAGTCCCAGCATGACTTGATGCCGATTTTATTCATGCTTTCAGCGGAACTTAACCGTGCGAGCATTAACTTTATGTATCAGGTCATTCAAGGACATCTATAGTTCAAGCTGCTGGTAGCAGGCACGCTTGGTATGACACGGAGGAAGTGTGGAATGACATCGTTTAATCCCAAATTCACTATCACTAATCGCATGACCGCCGCCATCACTCAGATTGAAAGGGCACGCGGTTTTCTGGAAGCGGCAAGATTGTCGGATGACTGGGTGCGGGATATGGGCGCAGAGGCCTTGATCAAAGAAGCCCATCACACAACCCACATCGAAGGCACACAGCTTACGCTGGATCAGGCCGAGCGACTATGGCGCGGGGATGCCGTGCCGGAAGCCGACCCGGATGATACCCGGGAACTGCTCAACTATCGTTCTGCTTTTGAATTCGTGTCCGATTGCCTCGATAGTGGCGACCCCATCACCGAAGGGCTGATTAGAGAAATTCACCGTAAACTGGTGGAAGGCGTTCGTGGTGACAAAGCCGATCCAGGCAATTATCGACGTATTCAAAACTATGTGGCCAATTCCTCCACCGGCGAACTGATTTACACCCCGCCATCAGCCGTTGATGTGCCGATCCTGATGTCGGAAATGGTCAAATGGTTGAACGATGAGCTTGATATTCATCCGGTACTGATCAGCGGCATCGCTCAGTTTCAACTGGTGCATATTCACCCATTCCTCGACGGAAATGGCCGGACATCCCGTCTGCTATCCACCCTCTGCCTCTACAAAGCCGGGTATGATTTCAAACGCTTGTTCACCATCAGTGAATACTACGACCGCGAGCGTCCGACTTTTTACAAGAAGATCCAGAGCGTCCGTGAAAACGGCATGGATATGACCGGTTGGCTCGACTACTTCATAACCGGCCTTGAAACCCAGATGATCGAGGTCAAAGCTCGTGGTGAGCAGGTTATCCGCCGGGATGTTCTGGTACAAAAGCACAGTCTGAATGAGCGCCAAAGCAAAGCTCTTGGCTACCTGCTGCAAAACGGGAAACTCACCATTCAGGACTTTGAAGGTATCTTCCCCGATGTAAATCGACGCAGCCTCCAGCGCGACCTTAAAGGACTGTTGAATAAGGAGCTGATTTTAGAATTGGGAGCAGGACCAACAGACCCAACCCGTCATTATACTTTATCGGAGCTATGACAAACTGTGACACGGAGCTGTGACATTGCTATGACAAAAGCTGTGACAACTTTTTTTTGTTGAACTTAAAAATCTTCTGGTTATAACGGATTTGGGGGAATAAAGTTGGTTTTTTAAGCTGGACAAAAAGTGACCTTTCATTTATGGTTAAGTTTCTACCCCTTAACCAAAGGATCGAAAGGATGACCAAAAATTCAGCCCAAAAACCAACTCTTAGGAAAAATCGTACAAATGTTCTACCCTTTGATCAAGTAAAATATTTGGATTCAATCAAAGATCCCAAACAATTCAGGCTGGAATAGGATACAAAAAATTTTTCTCGTTATTCAAAGGCGTACGATCTGCCAGGATGCCACAGAACCAGCAACATGGTAGACAGGCTGATGCAGAGAATGGATCAATAAGTCAAGATATCATGAAAACTGGTTGCAGAACCTCTTAATTTCGGAATCAAGGGGAGGGTTTAAATATTCTCCCCCAAATCCGTTATAACCAGTGAATGTGTTTGAGCATTCACAAAACAGCTGCGACCATTTCCTGCGACTGGATTTGTCCTCCATTGTGGAGAAGTAGACGAAAACAGGAAATCCTAAACAGACCGTTGACACATATTGCAGGATGATGATAATTAATAACAGATGGGTTGGTATTCGATTCTTGATCCCTAAAACTCGGTTATCAAGTTTTTTGAATACCACCGCCCCCAGCGGTTGCCTGTCAGGAACGAGAACGACGGAGGACTTTTTTCCTGCCAGACGTTAAAAAAATCAAGCTGTTTGTGGACCAGTGGCCGCAGTGCCGCTAAATCGGGAAAGAAAACTTTACCGGGCGTACATAAAATAAAAGGGGATTACCATGCAAAACCAAACTAACCGTTCCATCATAATCGCCATTGATATTGATGATTTCCTTACCAGTATGGAAACAAAGGCGTTGCACAGGAAAGGCTGGCTTGATCCTGTTCATCACAGTGAAAAGCATTTTATTATGGCTGAATTCAACTATGGTGATCGTGATTACCAGGTTGAAAATGTGCTGACACCCGGGTGTATAGAATTTTTTCGTTTTCTCTTTGAATATGACTATATCCGCCCGGCCTTTTTCAGTTCAGGCATTCGGGCCCGAAATATTGACCTGGCAGAAAAAATTGTTCAGACAGCTATTGATGCCGGTGGTGATCCCGAATGGATGAACCGCTATGATGTGTATTCCCGGGAAGACTGTTTTGATACCGAGATGCTTCATTATAGTATAGATAAAGAAATCCGCAGGAAATTCCAGCCAAAACATTTTTTTGGAAACTACAAAAAAGATCTGCGTATGATTTACTATGGGCGAGAAAAATATCATGTATTGCATGAACAGGTGTTTAAGGACGTCTCTGTTCTCTTGCCTGATCATGAAAAAGATAAACCCCTGTTGGAAAATCTGGTCCTGGTGGAGGAGGATCCTTCCTACCTGTTCCCCGGACAGGAAAAAAATATGCTTTTATGCCCCACATATAACCATCCTTATCCTTATCTGATCAATCACCATGGAGAGGATACCCCCTGTGATCCCGATGACTACATGGACCAATTCAAATCAAGCAATACCATTTTTTATGCCACAGGTGTTTTAAACCGTGCGCTGGAACGGCATGTTTCGGAAGGCTTGCCCATAACTGAAATCCTGTGGCAGGAACAGGGGTCCCTGTGGATAGACCGAAATCGTTACAAGGAGCGTTATCCCATACATTTTTTCACCAAAGGGCGTGATATCCTGCGAAAATACAATCCTGAATTGAACTTTGCAGTGGCTTCCAGCGAACCAGGAAAAAGGGGAACCTCACATTAAAAATTCTCGACACCATTATGTAAACTCTGCTTTTTCCCCTTTATTTACGGCAATCTCTGTCATAACCATTGGAAATTATATTTAGGCTTGACTGCAGCCATTCCCTGTGCAATGGTCAATATTTAATAGAATTACAAAGCGTCCGGGAGCAGGATAAGGGCGAATCTGGCAGGCAGCTCCAGCACAGGGTAACCCTTATGAAGAATAATCCCGAATTCATGATCTCTGTTCAGATGCACACTGTTGACCTGGGTTCTGATGAAACAGAGCCAATCTCTGCTGGAGAGCAGCTTTACAAGGGGTATTTGTTTTTTCTGTTTTCAGGGGGTGTCCGCGGGGCAGCCTGAGTCTTTCATTTCATTTATTGTATTTAAGGAGGGGGACAATGCGAATTGGAAAATGGATGGTGGGTGGTTTGATGCCGATGGTTCTGGTTTTGCTGGTACTGCCTGTCAGGGCCGATGTCTGTGTTGACTGTCACAGTGATGTTTCACCGGGTCAGGTCCAGGACTGGGAATTGAGTCTTCATTCCCAGAACTATATCGGCTGCGCTGAGTGTCATGGAGACAAGCACCAGGATGCGGGTGATTACACGCTTGCGGTGCTGCCGGATGAGCATGTCTGTCAGGAATGTCATGAAGATCAATTTAACTCGTTTACCATGGGCAAGCACAATTACGGCTGGACGTCGCTGAACGCCCTGCCCATTACCCATGTCGAACCCGACGAACTCATGGAAGGGGGGCGCGGCTGCGGCGGCTGTCACAACATGGGGATCAAGACCGAAGCCCAGAAGCAGGAACAGCATGCTAAAGGCTACCGCTATCAGAATAACTCCTGCGATGAATGCCATACCCGGCATACCTTCTCGAAAAATGAAGCCCAGGATCCCCGGGCCTGTCAGCAGTGTCATATGGGGTATGACCATCCCCAGTGGGAGATGTGGAGCAGCGCCAAACACGGCACCCGCTGGCATGCCCGGGAAGCCGGACGGCTGCCGGCCGATGCTTCGGCACCGACCTGTCAGGAATGCCATCTGCCCGATGGTACCCACAAGAATCATACTGCCTGGGGGTTTCTCGGCGTGCGCCTGCCGCTGCCCAAAGACAAACAGTGGGCCGCCGACCAGACGACGATTCTCAAGGCTCTGGGCGTGCTCAATCCTGAAACCGGAGAACCGACCGCCCGTCTCGAAGCGGTCAAGGCTGTTGATCTTGCCCGTCTGACCCGGGAAGCCTGGCAGACCGAGCGTGACAAGATGATCAAGACCTGCGCAAAATGTCACTCCACGAGCTATGCCAAGGAACAGCTGGAGATGGGTGATGCCATGCTGATGAAAGCCGACCGCCTGATGGCCCAGGCCATCGAGATTGTTGCCGGGCTTTACCGTGATGGGTTTTTGAAAAAGCGGGAGGCTCAGGCCTTTGCCTATCCGGACTTTCTCTTTTTTATGAGAACAGATTACGCAAAAGCATCAGGCGACAGCTATAACGCTCTTCCCGGAGGTATGAGCGCCATAGAACAAACGCTGTTTCAGATGTACATGAAACATCGGATGCGCACCTACCAGGGACATTTTCATGTTAATCCGGATTATGCCTATTGGTATGGATGGGCAATGATGACCAGGGATCTGGGAAAAATCAATGATGAGGCTGAAAAAATGCGGTCTCTCAACACACAGAAGAAAAAATAGCCCTGCCTTGACCCCTGTCTGTCTGAAAACGAGGGCGGTTGGTTAACCAATCGCCTTCGTTTTTGTTTGACCGGCATGGCAGGCAGGCCCGTCCTGTGTAATGCATTCTTGCCCTTGACAAAAAAAAAGTGAGTATTAGTTTCTCTAACTATATATATCATACAGGCCGGGTATGTATTTTAAACTGCACGGCCGTTGATCACTGATCTTTTTTGATTGCGGACTCAATGATCTGCAATGCTTATCTTGAATGATTTCAGTATCCACGGATAACCTGAAACAAACCAAAAGGACTTAATATGTCTGTTACACAAGGGAAAACTGTTTCCATCGAGTACACACTCAAACTTGACAATGATCAGGTGATTGACACCAACAAAGGAAAAGACCCATTGACCTTTGAAATCGGCGCCAGCCAGATTGTTCCAGGGCTTGAAAAAGCAATCCAGGAAATGGAAATCAGTGAAGACAAAACCGTGAGCGTGATCCCGGAAGAGGGATATGGAGAAATTCTCCAGGAAGCCATTGTGGAGGTCCCCCTGGAACAGCTGCCTGAGGAACTTGCCCAGGCAGGTACCCAGGTACAGAGCCAGACACAGGACGGCCAGGTTCTTCAGGGGAAAGTACAGGAAGTCAAAGACGAAACAGCTGTTATTGATTTTAATCATCCACTGGCCGGTGAAACCCTTAATTTCGATGTTACCATCCTTGATGTTAAATAATCACGGGTGGATCAGGGGGTACAGTAAATTATGAAATTTTAGTCTGCCTGGGGCAGGGGGCTGTGCCTGATCCAGATATCAGAGAGCCGTACCTGAACCAGATATGTCAGGGAAATTTTTGCCTGATCATCTCTGGATTTTAAGGATTCAGGTCTTTGCTCCTCTGCCGGTAAATCCAAGCAGATTTTCAGGTTATATTCCGAAACAAACCCGCTGCTGGGGTTTTCTTTTCCTGTCCCACTGGAGCAGATAGGTTCTGTCGCATGAAAACTCCTTGTACCTGACATTTCTTTTTATTCTGATGATATCCCCGCAGGCGGCAAACCCTGATTTGTAAAAATCAAAGAAACTGATATGTCCGTTTTTTTTCAGGGATATGCATTCTTTTTCAAACATTTTGCAGAGACAGGAATTCTTCTGCGTAAGAATTTCATAAAGTACTTTTGTTTCTTTTGAAATTTCTGCTTTCTGAAGAATTTCCATTATGTGTTTGCTCATGTGAATCCCGTTAGCCACTCCGGTGGCTTCAAGCCTGGATGCATTGTCAACGGCTTCTCCTATGGCAGTTATTATCATCCGGTGTTTGTTTCCAACGGGACCGATGGTTGCCGAACCGCATTCTATTCCGGAGCGGAGAAAGATTTTTTGATGCCATTTTTTGAGCAGTCTGGAAACCCTGGCGTCTATATCAATGGGATGCATTCCCTTGACCAGCTGATCCAGCTCACGGAACATGGTGACAAGAACAAGAATCATAAGCATGGTCCGTTCTTTAAGATCAGGAACATAATCCAGATTTTCAGGATCAAACACAGACACATTCTGAAAAAACAGCGCATCCCCGATGAAATTCCCAACGCGGCACGAATATAAAGCAGCTGCATTGGAAACGATCTGCCTGTAGACATTGGTTATAAAAAAATAGTCTTCCGGAGAATACAGCTGCCGTATCCTGGCAGATCCCACCATATCCACAAAAGCATAAACGCCCTGGTCGGTTAAAAGGGGCTTCATCTTCAGCTGTCGTTCCTCTATCCCGCCAACGGCCTTTAAATACAATTTCTGTTTTTCCAGCTGCGCTGATGTTTTCCTAAGATACCGCTCTTTTCTCCAGATCAGCTGAACCGCCCTCTGTCCCTTTGCAACACCAAGGTATGCAATGGAAGTCATTTCTATGGCCCTGATTAAGAAATTCAGTCTTTTTTTAAGCTCAGTATCATGAACAAATTCCTTGCTGTCTGTCCTCAAAAGCTCAGGATTAGCTGTGTTTACGGCAAGAACTCCATAATCAGGGACATAGGCAATAATAAAGTTTTTAGCATTAAATTTTCTGACAATGGCCCGGTTGACTTTTAACCCTTTTAAATTTTCAAAGTCCCTGCCGTTAAAGGACAGGACAGGAAGGGTGGAAAAATAGGAGAATTCGTCATCTTTATCAGTAATTTCATCAATATTGTTGATGATCAGAATACGAATGCCTTTTTTATAGTAATCCGTGAAATTCTTCAGTACATAGGCGATGATACCGTCATTGTCAACCCGTTCTCCGGATTCGTCTATTTTGTATAATTTGACATGGGTAAATTCACTGTAAGTTAAGACAAACCGTCCAAAAAATTTTGAAATCAGACCTTTTATCCCTCTTCTGTCAAATTTGTGAATTACGCCTCTGTCCCATTGTTCCGGGGGCAGAAACATTTTTTTCGTGGCATCAGTTCCATATAAAAGAGCGGTCTGACGGGCTTCCATCAGATCAAGGGAAAATCGAACCGCTTTTTGAAGGACGCGCCGGGTTTTAAAAATTTTTTCTTCATAATCCAGAATATCAGGAATATTTGTCTTCATACAGCACCTGTTTATTTTAAGATGATGACTAACACATTGAAAGTTTTTTATGATTTCAGAGTCAACATAAACAGGAATACAGCTTATGTGCAAGCAGTTTTTTATTTTTACAGCCTTTGCCTGGCTTATTAATCTGAACTCTTGATTAACAATGGATTAAGATGTAAAACTCGGTTATCAAGTTTTTATGGAAGGGCCGATTAAGAGCCCCCAGCGGTTGCCTGTCAGGAACATTGAGAACCAAAGGAGATCAGACTTTTTCCCTGCCAGGCGTTAAAAAAATCATACTCAGCATAAGGAAAATTAAAAATTGGCACAAACTCCTTTTAATAAAAAACAGAACAGTTCGGCTGGTGTATTTTCCAAATTTAAAAAAGGGCTGTCCAAAACCAGGAATCTGCTCTTTACCGATGTTGATGAACTGCTTTCCGGAAGAAAAAAAATCGATAACGATTTTCTTGAAACCCTTGAAGAAAAAATGATAATGGCAGACCTGGGCATGGATATTACCATGGAATTAATGGAAAATATTTCTAAAAAAGCCGGCAGTCTGTCTTCAGCTGATGAACTCAAAACTGTTCTGAAACAGGAGATGCTCGCCCTGCTGCCCCAGGTATCCCTTCAGGAGAACAAAGAAACAACCATTATCCCCAGAGTGATCATGGTGGCAGGGGTCAACGGCACAGGCAAAACAACTACCCTGGGTAAACTGGCGTTTAAATATACCTCCCAGGGGAAAAAAGTGCTGATTGCCGCAGCAGACACTTTCCGGGCTGCTGCCATAGAACAGGTTGACTTCTGGGCACAGAAAGCCAATGCTTCACTGGTTAAACACAGAGAAGGAGCCGATCCTGCAGCTGTCGCCTTTGATGCAGTGGACGCATCCCTGGCAAGAAAAATGGATATTGTTCTGATTGACACGGCAGGCAGGCTTCATACCCAGAAGAACCTCATGGAAGAGCTGAAAAAGATCAAACGGTCCTGTCAAAAAAGACTGCCCGGAGCGCCCCATGATGTACTGCTTACCATTGATGCCACTACCGGTCAGAATGCCCTGTCCCAGACTGCCCTGTTTCATGAGGCCATTGGCGTAACTGCCCTTGCCCTGACCAAGCTGGACGGAACAGCCAAAGGCGGGATTGTGGTATCCATTGCCCGTAATACCAATATTCCCATTCAGTACATCGGTGTTGGGGAAGGCATTGAGGATCTTGAGTCTTTTGATGCAGAATTGTTTATAGATGCCCTGTTTGGATAATGGTTAAAAAACAGATTGAACAGATTGATATCACCCACATGATGCGCAGCATCACAACAAACCATGAGACTTGAATTGTACCGCGTCTTGTATCTTGTTTCAAGTTTCTTATAAACCGGCATGGCCGGCCCATGATCATCGACCCGGCCGCAACAAAGAATGAAACGCCCAACGGCGATGCTCTGACGAGCGTTTTTTTAAAACAGGAGAATGAAATGGCTGTAGTTGTAAAATATATCGTTGTCAGGAATGGAGAGGAAAAAATGACATTTGCCACAAAAAAAGAAGCGGACCAGCACGATAAAATGCTTGATATTGCTGACAATCTTTATAATTTCCTTAATACCGCAGGTCTGACTCTGGATGAAAAGCAAATGGAGGATGTTGCTTTGTTTCTCGCAGAAAACAGCGGCCAGGTGCTGCCCATACTCAGGGGCAGCAATCCCCAAAAAAGAGAATCCGCTTCTAAAACAGCTGCCCAAAAAACCTCAGCAAAAAAAACAGATAAAACAGATAAAACAGATAAAACAGATAAAACAGATAAAAATGATAAAAAGGGCAACAGGCCCAAGGCGGGCTCAAAACAATAAAAGAACGGTTATTCGCTTTTAAGAAGGGATGAAAAAGCGGTTTCATCAATTATTTTGATACCCAGATACGCTGCCTTGTCCCTTTTGCTGCCCGGAGATTTGCCTGCCACAACAAGGTCTGTTTTAGAGCTGACACTGGAAACAAGTTTTGCTCCGGCATTTTCAAGGGCTTTTTTTGCCTCACTTCTTGTCATGGTTTCCAGTTTTCCGGTTAAAACGATTCGTTTCCCCTTAAGGGGGGGGCTGCCCTGATTATCTGCTTTTTTTTTTGTCTCAAGAATTTCAACCCCTTTTGCCAGAAGCTGGTCAAGAACAGCGGCATTTTCCGGGCTGACAAAAAAATCATGGACAGCAGCGGCTGTTTTAGGGCCAATTCCGTCTATTTTTTCAATTTCTGCAACATCTGCTTTCCTTAAGTTTTCCAGGCTGTGAAAGACGTCTGCAAGAAGCGCGGCTGCATTTTCTCCTGTATGGTCAATTCCCAGGGCAAAGATAAACCGGGGCAGGGAAATCTTTCTGGATGTTTCAATGGCCTGGATCAGATTTCCTGCAGATTTGTCAGCCATGCGGTCCATGGCAGCAAGGCGGTCTTTTTCAAGGTAAAAAATATCAGCAAAGGAGGCAATCATTTTCTCTTCCACCAGCTTTTCCACCAGTTTTCTGCCAAGTCCGTCAATGTCAAAACCGCCTTTTGAGACAAAATGGACAATGCGCTCTTTTCGCTGGGCCGGACACGAGGCATTGATACATTTTAAAGCAGCCTCCCCCCTGATCCGCTTCACCTCTCCGGCGCAGACAGGACAGGCTTTTGGCATAACAAATTTTTTTTCAGAGCCATTTCGCATGGATTCAATAACTTTTACCACCTTTGGAATAACATCCCCAGCTCTTTCCACCAGAACCGTATCATTGATACGGATATCCTTTTTGGCGATTTCATCTTCATTGTGAAGGGTGGCCCGGGAAACAATCACCCCGCCCACCTTTACAGGTTCAAGCAGGGCAATGGGCGTTAACGTGCCTGTTCTTCCCACCTGGACAAGGATATCCACGATGGTGGTCGTTTCCTGAACCGCGGGGAATTTATAGGCAATGGCCCATCTGGGGCTGCGCTTTTTTATGCCCAGCTGCTGCTGATACGCCAGGCTGTCCACCTTTACCACCATGCCGTCGATTTCATAGGGAAGGCTTTTTCGTTTTTGTTCCAGTTCTTTATAATGCTCAAGAACTTCGTGTATTGTCAGGTTGTCTCGTATCAGAGGATTGACCGCAAAATTAAATGTCTGCAGAATTTTGAATAATTCGCTGTGGCTGGCATATTCAAGGCCTTTTACCGATCCTGCGCCGTAAACAAAGATATTCAAGGGCCGTTTTGCCGTGATCCTGGAATCAAGCTGGCGCAGGGATCCAGCAGCTGCATTTCTGGGATTGGCAAAAACAGGCTGATCCATTTTAAGGCGGTACTGATTCAGCGCGGCAAAATCCTCCCGGTTGATAATCACCTCACCCCTGACCTCAAGAAACTCTGGAATACCATGATGTTCAGTTTTAAACAGTGAAAGCGGCACGGAACGGATGGTTTTTACATTTTCAGTGATCACCTCCCCAACAATCCCGTCTCCCCGGGTGGTGGCAAGGGTAAGCAGGCCGTTTTCGTATCTGAGTTCCACTGCAACGCCGTCCAGCTTAGGCTCGGCAATATAAAGCAGATTTTTTTCCAGAAGCAGTTTTGACACCCGGTGATGAAAGTCCATAAGATCACCATCATTAAATCCATTATCCAGACTCAGCATGGGCAGGGTATGGGCCGCGCTTTCAAAGGCCTCTACAGGGGGCGCACCCACGCGTCTTGTCGGGGAATCCGGGGAAGAAAGTGAGGGGTACTCCTCCTCAATGGCAATAAGCCTGTTCATCATCCGGTCGTATTCTGCATCGGAAATTTCAGGATCATCCAGAACATGATACCTGTAATTATGGCGGGTCAGCGCCTTCTGCAGGTCAGCTGCCTCCTGAGCAAGTTTTCTGTCAATTAAAGCCATTATGGAAATCGTTCCTTTTACCTGTGTTTTTTACAAGAAACTTATGAAAATATTTTTTAAATATTTTTTACCATTGTCAAAGCATAAACTAAAGAAAATTCTTTACACTATTTATCCGGGAAGTGGTCAGTTGACAATCAATGTCTGTCACAGGATGGAGGAATATGTCAGCTTTTTTATAATTCTGAAAATTTCTCTTGACAAAGAGAGTTATCTCTTCCTAATATAAAATTCATAAAAATGGGAGGCTGTGAAACTCGGTTATCAAGTTTTTATGGAAGGGCCGATTAAGAGCCCCCAGCGGTTGCCTGTCAGGAACATTGAGAACCAAAGGAGATCAGACTTTTTCCCTGCCAGGCGTTGCGACAATCAAGCTGTTTGAGGACCAGTGGCCGCAGGTCGCCGATTTTTAGCCTGGCAGGGAAAA
>JAYEJJ010000154.1:0-3151 GCA_034660495.1 Thermodesulfobacteriota bacterium
GCTTCGGTTATTGCACTTTTGACAAAGGCCTCTGTTTAAAGGCAAATTTAAACAAAAGCGCAATAACCGAAGCCTGACCCCACCTAAAAGAAATTTCAAAAAAAACTCAGAATATGCTCAATAAAAAAAAGTCTGTTTTTAATGCCTTTTCCAAGGAAAATCTGGTTCTTCCCGGAAATACGGATTTTCTGGATAAACTTGAAAAAGCCTTGTTCTTCAGTGAATTTATCTTTGAATCTATTGTTAACCACCCTGAAATTTTCATGGATCTCATCTCATCAGGGGACCTTGAAAGCCCCTGTCCCGCTGGATATTATGCGGATCAACTGACACAACAGATTGCCCGTGTCAGTGAAACCTCGGAGATGAAAAAAATCCTGTTAAAAACCAGGATGCGGGAAATGGTGAGAATTGCCTGGCAGGATCTTACAGGAACGGCGGATCTGAATGAAACATTAAAAGATCTGTCCAGTCTTGCAGAAGCATGTGTTGACAAAGCACTTCGGTTTCTTTATGGTAAACTTTGTTTAATACAAAAACCACCTCTTGACCCGTATGGTAAACAACAGGAGATAATTGTTCTGGGTATGGGAAAACTGGGTGCCAGAGAACTTAATTTCTCATCGGATATTGATCTTATATTTGCGTGCCCTGACAATACCCTGTGCAAACACAGCGAACAGACCATTACCAGTGAAGAATTTTTTACAAAATTATGCCGCAGCTTTTTAAGGGTGTTTGACACAGCCATGGACAATTCAGCCCTTTTTCGCGTAGATACCCGTTTAAGGCCCTTTGGGACCAGCGGGCCCCTTGTAATGTCATGCTCGGAAATGGAAAATTACTATCAGTACCAGGGCAGGGAATGGGAGAGATATGCCCTGATAAAAGCCAGGCCGATTGCAGGGGATACAGCCCGGGGAAAAGCCCTTATTAAAGCGTTGAATCCTTTTATATACAGGCGCTATTTTGATTACGGCACCTTTGACGCCTTCAGGGATATGAAAAAAAGAATTACGTTTCAGGCCAGAGACAAACGTTTAAAAAATAATATCAAGCTTGGAAAAGGCGGTATCCGGGAAATTGAATTCTTCTGCCAGATATTTCAACTGGTAAGGGGAGGCGTAGAGCCAGAATTCCAGGAACAGAACCTTCTTAAAATACTTGCACTTCTGGCAGACAGAGCCTGCATAGATCCCTCAACCAAGACTGAATTGCGCAATGCCTATATTTTTTTAAGAAAAGCAGAGAACAGGCTTCAGGCCCATGCCGACTGCCAGACCCATGACCTGCCGCAAACACATGAACACCGCCTGTCCCTTGCTCTGTCCATGGGCTTTAACACCTGGGATGAATTTCTGATAACGCTCAATCTTCACAGGGAAAGGGTCCACACCCATTTTAATCATCTTCTGGAAGCGGAAAATGAGGATCAGAACCAGAATATTGATGAAATCAAATACCTGTGGGCCCACATCAACGATCCCCAGGCAGGGGAAACAAGGCCGGCTCTGGCCGGATTTAAAGATTCCGGACAGGTTATCAGCCTGCTCAAAAGAATTGAAGCCCACACCAATACCAAAAAACTGACCACAGACGGTAAAAAACGGCTGGACAAGCTCATTCCCCTGCTGGTTAAAAAGGCCGGAAAGACCAAAACCCCTGAAACAGTTTTGAGCCGGTTTGCCGACCTTATTATCAATATAGAGCGGCGTACATGCTATATCTCTCTTCTGTTAGAGAATCCAAGGGCGGTTGACACCCTTGCCGTACTGGCTGAAAAAAGTCACTGGATCATCTCTTTTCTTGCCAGTCACCCGGCCCTCCTTGATGAACTGGTCAATCCTGATGCCCTTTACGAACCTCCGGGCAGGGACGCTTTAGTCAAAGAACTTGACCTGCGCATGCGCCACATCCCGGATGACGATTTTGAATTTCAGCTGGAAGAATTATGCCTGTTCAAACAGATTAACATTCTAAGGGTGGCTGCTGCAGATATCAGCCGCAATTATCCTTTAATGAAAGTAAGTGACCAGCTTACCTGTATTGCAGAAACCATTTTAAACAAAATCATTGAAATATCCTGGCACCAGACCGCAGCCAAGTACGGGTCTCCCCTTGGAAACAAAGCCTATAAAGCGTCTACTTGTGGATTTGCCGCCATTGCCTATGGTAAACTCGGCGGAATTGAGCTTGGATACAACTCAGATCTTGATCTTGTCTTTATCCATACCGGTGATAAAGGCATGACAGAAGGCGGCAGCCGGGCCGTTGAAAAAAAACGATTCTACAGCCTGCTCGGCCAGCGGATCATCAACACCCTTACCATACACACCCCGGCCGGCACCCTGTACCAGCCAGACATGAGACTGCGCCCCAGCGGCCAGGCCGGTGTTATTGTCAGCCAGGTGGATGCCTTTGCCGAGTATACAGAAAACCAGGCCTGGACATGGGAACACCAGGCCATTATCAGAGCCCGGCCCGTTGCAGGAGATGAATACCTTAAAAAACGGTTTCAGCAGATCAGAAAAAAAGCGCTGATTGCTGACCGCGAACCTGAATCCCTTAAGCAGGACGTGGTAAACATGCGGGAACGCCTGAGAAAAGAACATAAATACGCCAGAAACACCTTTGATGTAAAACAGGGCAGCGGGGGAGTAGTTGATATTGAATTTCTGGTGCAGTTTCTGGTTCTGAAACACAGCCATGACCATCCTTCCCTTGTCCAGTGGACGGATAATGTCCGGCTCCTGGACACCCTTGCAGCCGAGGGTCTGTTATCTCAAAAAGATTCAGCTGTTCTGAAAACAGCCTACCTGGAGTTGAGAATGTTCCTTCACCGCCTCAGCTTTCAGGAACATGAGCAGGAAGCTTGGGAAAATGAATCCGCTGAAATCAGAAAAAAAGTAACTTTTATATATGAACAAATCTCGTGCTCGTGCTCGTGCTCGTAAACGTAAACGGAGTAATAATTCATAATGTTAGATCATGAAAAACCAGATGTTTATAAAGTCTACATTGAATTCATGGCTATTGCGATCAAAATAGCTGATACTCGATTATCAAGTTTTTATGGAAGGGCCTGTTAAGAGCCCCCAGCGGCTGCCTGTCAGGAACATTGAGAACCAAAGGAGTCAGACTTTTTCCCTGC
>JAYEJJ010000155.1:0-14953 GCA_034660495.1 Thermodesulfobacteriota bacterium
AGACTTTTTCCCTGCCAGGCGTTGCGACAATCAAGCTGTTTGAGGACCAGTGGCCGCAGTTCTTGATTTTTAGCCTGGCAGGGAAAAAGTCCTCCGTCGCTCTCGTTCCTGACAGGCAACCGCTGGGGGCGGCGGTATTCAAAAAACTTGATGGTCGAATGATAAGATAATACCATTACCCCCCATATGACTGCTGTAAATTTATACGATCCTGAAACTATTACATTCCCCGCTCTTTTTTAATGGTTTCATAGGCTTCCTGGATGGCTTGAAACTTTTCACTGGCAAATGCGGTAAATTCCTCGGGAAGACCCTTTGATGCAATTTTATCCGGATGATATTCAGATGCAAGTTTTCTGTACTGCTTTTTTATTTCTTCATTACTTGCATTCTTATCACAATTGAGCACTGCATAGTATTTGTCAACCACTTTGACATACCGGGATTTAAGCCTTTCATAATCTGAGTCTGAAAAATTAAAGGTTCTGGCAGCAGTCAAAAGCAACACCTCTTCTTTGGAACTTATGGCGCCGTCAGCAGAGGATACCCTGAACAGCACATCCATCATCAGTTCCAGTATCCTTGGCTGGGTTCTAAAGGTGGTGTAAAACTGGACAGCAAAAGAATCAAAGGAATCAGGGGAATCTACAGCCTGTTTAAATATCTTTACCGCACTGTTTCTACTGTCGGCATCAAGGTTGAGATCTTTTTTCATGAATTCCTCAATGGATGCGATTTCATTTTCACTGACCCTGCCGTCTGCCTTTGCAATTTTTGCAATCATTGAAAACGCGGCTACAAAAAAAGTCAGCTGGGCCTCTTCTCCGTTTGACAGACGCTGTCCCATGCCATAATTCTGTCCCATGCCCAAATCTGAGAGGTACAACGCCTCCTTTTTGTCAAACGTATGTCCAAAGGCGGCACCCGCCACTGCTCCGATGGGTCCTCCCAAAGCAAAGCCTATTGTTCCGCCGACCACTTTTCCAAGCCATCCCATAAAAGATTCTCCTGCATATTTTCTTTATTTTTTCTATGTTTTTTATTGTTTGTTTTTCACTGCTTAATGATTAATTTTCTGTATCTGGTTTATGGAGAACAAGGTCAGGTATAAAAAGCCTTGATCATCAGGTGTTAATATTTTATTATAGTCAATGTCGTTTTTAAAGTCAACATTATTGGATTCAGCAGCATATGATGCTTTCCGGGGGCAGAATTTTTCAACTGTTGTAACTCGTTCATCCAGTTTTTTGAATTGCACCGCCCCCACCGGTTCTTTCTTTATAATCGAGGATAAGGGAGATTAAAAATTAAAAATTCAAAACCACCTGTCAGCCGTAACATATTTCCAGGGCTGACCTGTCAGGTCTTATCATGACCATAAAAATCATATTGGGTGTTCTTATCATTGTTTTAAACCTTGCAGGTTTGATCTTTGCCCTTTCCATGGGGATTATTCATTACAGGAAAAAATTTGCAGGGAAAAAAACCAATAAAAGATCGGTCAAGCCCCTGAAAAAGAAAAAACAGATGAAAGAAGTAAACATAAAGGAAGATCAAGATGAAATAATGAAGGATATGAATTTAAGCGATTTTGATGACCTTAATTTTGACGATGCGGATTAGAATATTTCCTGTTGTTTTTTCTGGTATTTTTCCTGGTGACAGATACGCATTTTGTTTCAACAAAACGCTCTCCGAGGAGATCCTTTACCTCTTTAAAAAATAAGTTTTCAGGCGCAACCCTGTTTTCTTCAGACAATTGAAGCACGATAGAAGCGTTTTGTGAAATTTTGATATCAAGATAGGTGGAACAGATCCCGGGATATTTTTCCAAAATGGTTTTCAGCCGGGGGAGAATATTTTCATGATCCGGTTTTTCTGACAGATCCAGGTAAATGACAATGCTTGCCGTCCACTCCTGTTCTGCCTGCTCCATGGGAATTATTTTCTCCGCCAGGAGCTTGACATTGTTTTCTCTTTTCTGCACCTTTCCCTGAACAATAACCGGGGCCTCATCTGAAATCAGCTGATGGGTATCTGTATAGGTTTCCGGAAAAACAACCACCTCTACGCTGGACTGCATATCCTCGAGAGCGGCAAAAGCCATCATGTCCCCTTTTTTTGTTTTAATGACTTTCAAGGGCTTTATGGTTCCCCCGATCCGGACGCTCTGTTTTTCAGCCTTGTCATGTAGGGTCAGGGTGGTGGCACTGGTATATTTGGCAATGATGGGTTCGTATTTTTTCAACGGATGGCCTGTAATATAAAATCCCAGGGTGTCCTTTTCCATGGCAAGAAGCTCTGAATCAGGCCACTCTTTAATATCAGGCAGCTGCGGAAGATTTACAGGAAGCCCACTGCCTCCCTCCATATCAGCAAACAGATCCATCTGGCTGTCATTTTTTTCCTTTTGTATCCGGTGTCCATGGTCAAGGGCATCCTCAAGACAGGCCATCATCTGACTGCGCCGGCACTTGACTGAATCCAGTGCACCGCATTTGATCAGAGACTCAAGCCCCCTTTTATTGACCTTTCCAAGGTTGACCCGTTCGCAGAAATCAAACAGAGACACAAAGGGGCCGTCATTGTCTCTGGCTTCAACAATGGATTCAATGGCTCCCTGTCCCACATTTTTAACAGCAGCCAGTCCAAAGCGGATGGCATTGTCTCCCACGGTAAAAACCGCTTCGCTTTCATTTACATCCGGTACAAGCACGTCAATGTCATGGCTGCGGCACTCGTCCATAAATTTCACAACACTGTCTGAATTGTTCATTTCACTGGTCATCAGAGCTGCCATATACTCAAGGGGATAATGGGCTTTTAAATAGGCTGTCTGATAGCAGATTAACGCATAGGCCGCGCTGTGGGATTTGTTGAATCCGTACCCCCCGAATTTTTCCATAAGGTCAAAAAGCGCTTCTGCCTTTTTTTCGCACAGATTGTTTTCCTTTGCTCCTTTTAGAAAAAGACCTCTGTGCTGCTTCATCATGGCGGCAATTTTTTTGCCCATGGCCTTTCTAAGACCATCTGCATCGGCCATGGAATAATTTGCCAGAGCACCGGCAATCTTCATCACCTGCTCCTGGTAGAGAATCACCCCATAGGTTTCTTTGAGTATGGGCTCAAGCTCAGGAAAAAGGTATTCCACTTTTTCTCTGCCGTGACGGCGCTCTACATAGGTGTCTGCCATGCCGCTGTTCAGGGGACCCGGTCGGTACAGGGCCACCAGGGCAACAATGTCTGAAAAGCTGGCAGGAGACAGTCTGGCAATGAGCTCTTTCATGCCTGAACTTTCAAGCTGAAACACTCCTGTGGTATCGGCCTTTGCAAGGAGTTCAAAGGTTTTTTTATCTGCCATGTCAAGATGAAGCAGATCAGGAACCGGTTTGGACTGTTTTTTTAAAAGCGCTATGGTGTTCTTTATAACGGTGAGATTTCTCAATCCCAGAAAATCAAATTTTACCAGCCCCAGCTTTTCAACATAGTTCATGTCAAACTGGGTCAGGGTTTCTCCTTCTTTTCCCTTGTACAGGGGAAGATACTCCACCAGCGGTTTATCTGAAATAACCACTCCGGCGGCGTGGGTGGATGCGTGTCTGGGAAGCCCCTCAAGTACCAGTGCAATTTTGAGCATTTCCTGTTTAACAGGATCGGAATCAGCCTTTTCCTGAATCGCGGGCACTTCCTTTATCGCCTCGGTAAGGTTTTTGACCCCGTCAGGAATCATTTTAGCGATCTCATCCACTTCGGCAAGGGGAATGGACAGCGCCCGTCCCACATCCCTGATCACTGCCCTGGACTTGAGTTTTCCAAAGGTGATGATCTGACAGACATAGTCTCCCCCGCCATAACGGTCAATCACATACTTGTAAACCTTTTCCCGGCCCTCTATACAGAAATCAACATCAATATCAGGCATACTGATCCGGGCGGGATTGAGAAAGCGCTCAAAAATAAGGCCGTGTTCAATGGGATCAAGGGCTGTGATATCCATGGAAAAGGCAACCATGGAGCCTGCTGCAGATCCCCGGCCGGGACCTACAGGTACCCCGTTGGCCAGGGCATACTTGATAAAATCCGATACAATGAGAAAATATCCCGGAAACCCCATATCCAGAATAATTTTTATCTCATATTTCAGGCGGTCACGGTACAGGGTTTCATCAACATCAGGATTTTTTGCTTTTATACGTGCAAATCTTTTTTCAAACCCTTCCCTGACCTGGCGGATAAAAATGTCGTCCACATTTTCATCCACATTTTCATCATTAATTTCTCCAGTGGTGTAGCAGGGAAAATGATAGGTTTTATCATCAAATTTTACATTGCACTGGTCTGCAATTCTGCTGGTATTTTCAATGGCTCCTGGATAGTCCTTAAAATCTGCGATCATTTCATCCGGCGATTTAAAATAGAGCTGGTCAGAATCGAATCGGAACCGGCCGGCATTGTCCAGGGTATCCCCTGTCTGGATACAGAGCAGAACTTCATGGGACCTTACATCATTTCGTGATAAATAATGGCAGTCATTGGAGGCCACCATGGGTATGGAAAGGCGGCGGCTCATATCCAGAAGGGCTGTATTCACCTCTTCCTGAATCTGCATGCCGTTTTTCTGAACTTCCAGATAAAAGTTTTCCTGACCAAAGGTGTCCTGGTAAAAGGCTGCTGCCGCGTCTGCTTCTTTTATCTTTTTTTCAATAATTCTCTGGGGAATTTCACCCTTAAGGCAGGCTGAAAGGGCGATCAGTCCAGTGCTGTATTTTTTTAACAGATCCTTATCAACCCGGGGCTTGTAGTAAAATCCCCTTAACTGGGCAATGGAGGCAAGACTGCATAAATTGGAATACCCCTGTCTGTCTTTGGCAAGCAGCACCAGGTGGTTGAGATTTTTATTGTCTTCCGGGGTTTTATCCTTAATTGTTCTTGGCGCCACATATACTTCACACCCGATGATGGGTTTAATACCGGCCTTGTTTGCCTTTTCATAAAATTCGGCAATTCCGAACATGGTGCCGTGGTCTGTGACGGCCACGGCATCCATGTTGAATTCACGGGACCGCGTTAACAGATCATCAATACGTATGGCACCGTCAAGAAGTGAATATTCAGTATGTACATGAAGATGGTAAAACCCGGCAGCAGTTTTGTTCATAATAAACCTGATTTCTATTTTATACTGTCTACGCTGTAGTTGGGCGCTTCCTTTGTAATAATAACATCATGTACATGGCTTTCCCTTAACCCTGCTGCAGATATTTTTACAAAACTGGCCTTTTTACTTAACTCATCTATGGTTCTGGCGCCCACATACCCCATGCCGGCCTTGAGTCCGCCGATTATCTGGGTGATATTTTCCTGTATGGTGCCTCTATAGGGAATTCTGCCCACAATTCCCTCGGGAACCAGATCCTGATCCGCGTCACTGTCTTTTTGATAATACCGGTCGCTGGACCCTTTTTTCATGGCTTCCACCGATCCCATTCCCCTGTATGCCTTATAGCTTCTTCCCTGGAAGATAACAATTTCTCCGGGGCTTTCCCTGGTCCCTGCCAGCAGGCTGCCCAGCATAACGCAGTTGGCACCTGCGCCCAGGGCCTTGACAATATCTCCTGAAAATTTAATACCCCCGTCTGCTATAATGGGTACTCCGGTTTCTTCGGAAATTTTTCTGCAGTTCATAATGGCGGTCAACTGCGGTACCCCCACCCCTGCAACAATCCGGGTGGTGCAGATGGAGCCGGGGCCGATTCCGATTTTCACCCCGTCACTGCCTGCGTCAATTAATGCTTTTGCCCCCTTTTCAGTGGCCACGTTTCCGGCAATTATCTGACTGTCCGGAAAATTGGATTTTATTTTTTTCACTGCTGACAGAACATTATGGGAATGACCATGGGATGTATCAATAACAAGGGCATCTACCCCGGCGGACAGCAGGGCCTCGGTCCGCTCCATCATGTCCGATCCTACCCCTATGGCAGCTCCTGCCCGCAGCCGGCCAAAGGAATCCTTGCATGCATTGGGATATTTCTTTATCTTTTCTATATCCTTGATGGTTATCAGACCTTTAAGTTTTCCAGCTTTATCAACCACCAGCAGTTTTTCAATTCTATGCTGGTGAAGCAGGGTTTTAGATTCTTCCAGGGAACAGCCCTCTGCCACAGTGACAAGATTTTCTGAGGTCATCACTTCCCTTGCAGGCCTTTCAAGCCGGGTTTCAAAACGCAGATCCCTGTTTGTTACAATGCCCACAAGTTTGCTTCCCTCTGTTACAGGTATGCCTGAAATCCTGTATTTAGCCATGATTTTCAATACGTCAGATATGGAAACATCCGGAGCAATGGTGATGGGATCAACTATCATTCCGCTTTCTGATTTTTTAACCCGGTCCACTTCGATCACCTGCTCTTCAATGGACAGGTTCCTGTGAATAAATCCAAGGCCTCCTGCCCTGGCCATGCTGATGGCAGTCCGCGCTTCAGTGACTGTATCCATGGCTGCACTTACAATGGGAATATTTAAATTAAGTGATTTTGTCAGCTTTGTTCCTGTTTCTGCCTCATCGGGCAGAATAGCCGAATAATCGGGTACCAAAAGCACATCGTCAAAGGAAAGCCCTTCCTCGGCCTGTATATTTGTCATCATCCCCTCCTAATGACCTTGTAATTGTTTTAATAAAAAAAAGGATATACCACGCCCTTTAAATTATAGCAATCCTATCCTTGGCACGGAATAAAAAATATGTCCCTGAACCCCTGTCAGACCTTGATAATATCTTTCAAATTTTCAGATTCTGTGATATAAAAAACATACCCGCTATTTCAGAACAAGAACACTTGTGGCCTAACCCGTGACTATTAAAAATGGCTTAACCTTTGGAAAATAAAGATGCTGATAAAAATAAACAGTGAAAATCCCCAGCCCCGGCAGATCAATCAGGTGGTGGACATACTGAAGCAGGGGGGTATTATTGCCTACCCTACAGATACGTTTTATGGTATCGGCTGCGATATCATGAACAAAAAAGCCATTGAAAAAGTATACCAGATCAAGCAGAGGGACAAAAAAAAACCCTTCAGCTTTGTATGCGCCGACCTGAAATATATCAGCGATTACGCCAAGGTCACAACCATTGCCTATCGAAACCTTAAGCGACTCCTGCCCGGCCCCTACACCTTTATCCTTCCCGGGTCAAAAATGGTGCCGAAAATCATGCTGACCAAAAGAAAAACAGCGGGCATACGGGTTCCGGACAACAAAATCAGTCTGGAAATTGCCAGAACGCTGGGCAATCCTGTTTTGTCAACCAGCGCTACCAAACCGGACGGTCAGGTATTTGAAGACCCCTCCCTGCTCCATGACTGGTTTGCCAACAGACTTGACGCGGTAATTCATGCAGGCCGGGTACCCGGCACCGCATCCAGCGTGGTGTCCTTAATTGATGACATACCTGAAGTAATCCGATATGGCGCCGGAGATGTGAGTTCTTTTGAATAAATTATCAAACATTCTGGAAATAAAGGTAAGTCTGTCCTCTTCCGGATACACCGGCCGGATTTCGCCTTTAATCCCTGCTGTTCTACCGGCCCATTCAACGGCATCACCCAAATTGCCGAGCCTGTCAACCAGTTTTAAATCAAGGGCGCTTTTCCCTGTATAAATTCTGCCGTCAGCCAGTGCCTTTACCCTGTCCACTTCAAGATGTCGCCCTGCAGCCACATCATTGACAAACTGCATATGAATCTCATCGGCCACCTGCTGAAGAATTGCCCTTTCTTTGTCAGTAATATCCCTGGCCGGAGACCCTATATCCTTAAATTCCCCGCTTTTAATAACCACCGGGGAAAGGCCGATTTTTTTCAGAATTTCCTCAAAATTGGCATATTCCATGATAACACCGATGCTGCCGGTAATGGTGCCCGGGTTGGACATTATCCCGTCTGAAGCAGAGGCCACGTAATATCCGCCGGAAGCCGCTACTGCACCCAGGGATGCCATAATTTTCTTCTTTTTCCTGGTTTTTACGACTTCCTGATAAATCTCCTGGGCCGGTCCAACACCGCCTCCCGGTGAATTGATTCTAAGGACAATGGCTTTGATGGCAGAATCTTCCCTGAACGCTGTGATATGCTTTATAATATCCTTTGAAGAGGTTAAAACACCTGTGATCTCCACAATGCCCACATTGCCTTCTTTAACAGTGGTCTGAGCCTTGAAGAGGTGTGAAGAAACAAATCCTGACCCGGCCATGAGCACAACAAGAAAAAAAATAAGGGCCAGGGCAGATATTGCTGAAAAAGCCAGGGTAAAAAAAAGAAAAGGATGTCTTCTTGAAAACATGACGTCACCCTATGGGTTGTTTCACTCGATGATCAAATTTCTGTGAATTTAAGGTTAAGGCTGCTGAATGCCGGGTAAAAAACAAAAGAGCCGGTCAGATAAAATCTGGTTCCAGCTCTTTATTTTAAAGACCCAGGCATGGCATTGCAGGGCATCTGAAATTTATGTGCAAAAAGGCAATAATCTGAAAAAAACAGACAGATCAGATTATTTGTTTTATTTATTCTTCCGGATCAGCGTCAGAATTGTCTGATTCTGATTTGGCAGCGGCTTCCTCAAGGTTGTCACGCAGCAGTTCACCAAAGGACGAGGTAACCGGCTTTTCCTTTTTCAAGGTTTTGTTGAAGCTTTCCACAACGGTTTCTTCCTCGTCATCTTCCAGACGCTTGATGGAAAGACCGATTCGACGTTCATTACTGTTGATGTTCATTACTTTAGCCGCAACCGAGTCTTTGACCTTGAATTTGTCTGCCGGAGTTTTGATCTTTTCCTTGCTTATTTCTGACACATGGATAAGCCCTTCTATGCCTTCCTCAAGTTTAACAAATACGCCGAAATCCGTGACATTGGTCACTACGCCGGAAATTTCTGTTCCCACTGAATACCGTTCTTCAACAGTCTCCCAGGGATCGGGCTGAATCTGTTTGATACCCAGAGAAAAACGCTCGCTGGATTTGTTGATATCAAGGACAACCGCCTGAACTGTATCGTTCTTTTTGTAAATCTCAGAAGGATGTTTGATGCGTTTGGTCCAGGATATATCGGAAATATGCACCAGGCCGTCAATATCATCGTCAATGCCTATGAAAAGACCGAAATCTGTAATATTTTTAATTTTGCCTTCAATAACAGTTCCCACAGGATATTTTTCACTGATCACCTCCCATGGATTTTCCATGGTCTGTTTAATACCCAGTGAAATTCTCCGGTTATCAGGCTTAAGATCCAGAACAACAGCTTCCACTTCTTCGCCTACAGAAACAATTTTGGATGGATGCCGGACCTTTCTTGTCCATGACATTTCAGAAACATGAATAAGGCCTTCTACGCCCTCTTCAAGCTCAATAAAGGCGCCGTAATCGGTCAGGCTTACCACCTTGCCCTTGACCCTGGAATCCACTGGATACTTGTCCACAGCTGTCGTCCAGGGATCCGGAGTAAGCTGTTTCATGCCAAGAGAAACCCGTTCTTTTTCAAAGTCATAGGACAGTATTTTAACTGTAATGGTGTCTCCAACGGAAAAAAGTTCAGAAGGATGCTTTACCCGGCCCCATGAAATATCTGTGATGTGCAGAAGGCCGTCAACACCGCCAAGATCAACAAACACACCGTATTCTGTTATGTTCTTGACAACCCCTTCCATCACCTTGTCATTTTCAATGGCTGACAGGGTTGCCGCCCTGGCCTGCTCACGTTCCGCCTCAAGGATCACCCGCCTTGAAAGGACGATATTGCTTCTTTTCCTATTGTACTTGAGAATTTTAAATGTATAGGTCTGATTCACCATTTCATCCATATTGCGGATGGGCCTTAAATCAGCCTGGGAACCCGGCAGAAATGCCTGAAGCCCGATGTCCACAGAAAAACCGCCTTTAACCCTGCTGGTAATCAGCCCTTCAATGGTTCCGTCTGCCTCGTAAATGTCCTTTATGGCATCCCATACCTTAACCTTGGCCGCTTTTTCCTTGGAGAGGATAACCGTTTCCTCTTCCTCATCCCACACCTCAACCATCACTTCAACACGATCATTGAGGTTAACGTCTACATTGCCATCTTCGTCCTTGAACTCAGAAAAGGAAATCTGACCTTCTGATTTGTATCCCACATCAACCAGTACATGGTCCTTGTCAACAGCAATTATGGTGCCTGTCACAACCTGACCTTCCTCAAATTGCTTAAAGCTTTCCTCATAAATGCCCATCAGTTCTTCCATGCTTTCTTCTCCTGTTATTTCAGGTTCAGGAAGCGTGCTCTCTTCTCCTGTTATTTCAGGTTCAGGAAGCGTGCTCTCCTCTCCTGTCATTTCAGAATCAGAAAAGACATTGGGATCTTCATTTTCAGAAGTTTCTTCTGTTTTGATTTCTTCTTGGTTCATTTCGTTGTTCTCGTTTATTTCAGCAATGTTATTCATAATAAGTTAATCCCCTTAAACAGTATTTTACACCCTTGTAAAGAGTATAATGTTATTTAGTAACATTGTTCTGAAAAAAACGCAAGATCAAAATAAAGAAAATTCAGCATCTGAACCCTGTGGGCTCGGCAGACCTGGAAAAAAAACCTTAATTTTAAAGAGCACCCTTTATCGCGTACACCATTTTATCCACCACTTCATCTATATTCAGTTCAGTGGAGTCAATCATAACAGCATCTGCTGCCGGTTTCAAAGGGGCTTCGCATCGCGTGGAATCGTTTTTATCCCTTTTTGCCATGCTTTCCTGAACATCACCCAGTGTAACATCTGGACGGTCAATCTCTTTATGGCGCCGCTTCGCCCTTATGCTTAAATCCGCATAGAGATAAAACTTATGGTCTGCTTCAGGAAAAACAACGGTTCCCATGTCCCTTCCCTCAAAAATTGAATTGTCCTGTTTCCCCATTTTTCTCTGTATTTCAAGAAGAAATTTCCTTACCGCGGGTTTTGCAGAAACAGATGATGCCAGCATGGAAATCCGTTCACTTCGAATCTGACCGCTGATATCCCGGCCTGAGCTGAACAGGACCATCTGATTGTTCCTGCGGGTCATGTCAAGGGAAATTGAAGGTAAAAACCGCTCAATCGCTGCATCATCCATCCCGTCTATTCCGCATTTGTCAATTTCATAGGCAACGCCTCTGTATAAAGCACCAGTGTCAACATAGGTAAAATTGAGTTTTTCTGCCAGACATCTGCTGACACTTGACTTTCCAGCCCCGGCAGGGCCGTCTATTGTAATGATAGTTGTTTTCATACAAAATCTGCTTCCTTTGATATTCAGGGTCAGGCCAGCACTTTTTTCAATGCCGCTATAAACCTGAGGTTTTCCGTTTCCAGACCGGCATTGACCCTTAAACAGGTATTAAACCCGTAGGAGCCCATGGCCCGGACAATCACCCCCTGTTCTAAAAGCGCTTTAAACACCTGTGCTGCATCAGTTTTTACATCCACAAGGAAAAAATTGGCCTGGGTGGGATAGGTTTCAAGCCCCATTGCAGTCAGCTCTTTTTGAAGAAAATCAACCCCTTTGTGTATGATTTCAAGGCTTTTTTCCAGATGACCCTCATCTTCCAGGGCAGCAGCCGCGGCTGTCTGGGCCAGAGCATTGACATTAAAAGGCTGCCGGATTCTGTGGAGGATATCGGCAATCTCCGGGGCCATTACCCCGTAGCCGATTCTGAGCCCGGCAAGGCCATAGGCTTTTGAAAAAGTTCTAAGGGAAATCACCCGTTTGTCTGACAAGGGCCTGGCCAGACTGTTGAAAATTTTTGTATCCCCTGCAAATTCTATATAGGCCTCATCAGCAATGACCAGCACATGGTCTGGCAGTTTTTTTATAAATTCATTGAATTCTTCAATGGAAAACCAGCTGCCTGTGGGATTATTGGGATTGGTTAAAAAAACCATGGCGGTTTTGTCTGTTATATGGTCCGCCAGGGTGGAGAGATCAATGGAAAACCCGTTTAACGGCACTTTAACCGGCAGGGCACCTGCACTCATCACAGAAATTTCATACATGAGAAACGAGGGAAACGGCATCAAAGCTTCAGATCCCGGCGGTAAAAAAGCATGGGCAAGCAGAGAGATAAGGTCGTCTGACCCATTGCCGATGACAATATTTTCAGGTTTGACATTGAATTTCCCGGCAAGTCTGCCGGTCAATTCACAGGCACTGCCGTCGGGATATCTGTTCATTCTGCTGAGTTCATCCTGAACCGCCTTTACAGCCAGGGGGGACGGGCCGCAGGGGTTTTCATTGGAGGCCAGTTTTACCGACTCAGATATTCCATATTCTCTTTCCAGCTCACCCACCGGTTTGCCCGGCACATAGGTCTTTATGGACTTTATACCTTCTACAACATTTAATTTCATTTTATCTCCCGCTCAAGGGTTATTGTATGACACATGCCGCTTATTTATTTTGAAATTGATATTTTGTCAATATCTGTGATAAAGACAGTCAGGTGCAACTGATCATCAAACCGCTTGACTCTTTTAACGCCTGGCAGGTAAAAGGGCTGATTTCCTTTGGTTCTCAATGTTCCTGACAGGCAAACGATTAGGGGTGGCGCTCGGCCCTTCTATAAAAACCTGATGAGCGAATTTTTAAAAAAAACCATGAGCTGCATGCTCATATCACACAAGGATTTATACTCTGATTATCACCGGTCTTGAAAATTTTGCACAGAACCCGCCAACTTCCCTGAAGGGGGAAAAACTGGGACTGCTGTCAAATCCCGCATCAACAGACGCTAAATACAATCATGCCTTTGATATTATTCAAAATATTTTTCCAGGCCAGATCAAGGCTCTGTTTTCACCCCAGCACGGCTTTTATGCTGAAAAGCAGGACAATATGATCGAATCGGATCATTTTGTAAAACCAGGATCAGACATCCCTGTTTTCAGTCTCTACAGCAGAACCCGATTTCCCTCAAAGGAGATGTTTGACTTGATAGATGTGCTGCTCATTGATATCCAGGATGTGGGAACACGGGTCTACACCTTTATATACACCATCTCCTACTGCATGGAAGCTGCCAAAAAATATGGGAAAAAAGTAATACTTCTTGACCGGCCCAATCCCCTGGGTGGTGTCAGGATAGAGGGGAATATCCTTGAAAAGGAATATGCATCTTTTGTGGGAAGGTTCCCCATTCCCATGCGTCACGGACTAACTGCAGGTGAAATTTCACATCTGTTCAATGTTCACTTCAATATAGGCTGTGACCTGGAGATCATACCCATGAAACACTGGCAACGAAGCATGCTGTTTAAAGATACCCTTCTTCCCTATATACCCCCTTCTCCGAATGTGCCCACAGCGTCATCTGTCCTGGTTTATCCAGGTCAGGTAATTTTTGAGGGAACCAATATTTCCGAAGGCAGGGGAACAGCCCTGCCCTTTGAGCAGTTCGGGTCCCCGTTTATTAAACCGGACCTGATTTTAAATGCCGTTAAAAACAAAATCAAAGGCGCAATACTCAGACCGGTGTGTTTTCAGCCAACTTCGGGAAAATGGCAGGACCAGACCTGCCAGGGATTTCATATCCATATAACTGACCCACTGCTTTTTGCTCCCTACAAAACTTCATTGCTGTTTCTGCAGCAGATCATAAAACACCATAAAGAGAATTTTCAGTTAAAACCGCCTCCCTATGAGTATGAATATAAAAAAATGCCCATTGATCTTATCCTTGGAAGCAAACGCCTTAGAAAAAAAATAGTAAATCTTGAGGACATCGATACCCTGGAAGCTTCCTGGCAGGCCCCGTTGTGTGAATTTAAGGAGACAAGCAAAAGGTTTTATCTTTATGAGTGAAAATGAGAAATCATGGACAAGAATGAGCTTCAAAGGAAACAAGGTATGGGCCGAAACAGACAGCAGCGGCAGGCTTAAGGTCAAAAACGGCAAAGTTCTGATAAAGTACAATTTAAAACAAAACTACCAGTACCTTGTGAAAATGGAAAATCTGATGCCTGAAGAATATGCGCAAACCAGAGACAAAAAAAGCAGAAAAAGTAAAAAAGCAGAAAAAAGCAGTGCAGAGAATTTTCCCGATGAAACCATACCGGAAAATGCCATTGTTATATACACGGACGGCGCATCCTCAGGAAACCCCGGGCCTTCGGGCATAGGGATCTTTTTAAGCTTTGGCGGGCATAAAAAAGAAATTTCTGAATATATAGGAACATCCACCAACAATATTGCTGAGCTGACGGCCATTGAAAGAGCCCTGAAGGAGCTGAAGCGAAACGATCTCCCAATACGTCTTTATACCGACAGCAACTATGCTGTCGGACTGCTCAACAAAAACTGGAAGCCACAAAAAAATATTGAGATAGTCCTTCGCATCAAATCATTAATGACGGCGTTCAAGGATCTTAAACTTATAAAAATCAAGGGTCATGCCGGATTTGAGGGAAATGAAACCGCAGACAGGCTTGCCACCGATGCTATAAAAACGAAACACTGACATCTCCTGCCTGTTCTGCCATGTCCATTCAAAACGTCAATCTAAAATTTCAATCCACGCTATATTATAATTTTATAATTCCTTGGCAAGAAAACCCTGAAGTCTTTAGCTTCAGGGATGAATTGCCTTTTAAGTTTTAAAAGTGTTCTTCAGCCTGTACGTTTTTTTGAAGAACACAAGTTCAGTTTCAGCAGTACAGGTCTTTTGTCAACATGCCTTCGGTTGAAGGCTTAGAGTTTTTTAACAGAAACTCTCAAGCTCTGTTCTGGAACCCTAAAAAAACCAGAAACCAGTGATCCACTTCGCCACTGTTAAAGGGTGTTGAAATCGATCAGCCTTTTCTGAATAAAATCAGTCGGTTACCTCCATAATGATTGTTATGAGATAACTTCCTGAAATAACTAACAATACATGCCAAAATAGAGGGTCGATTTCAACA
>JAYEJJ010000156.1:0-14933 GCA_034660495.1 Thermodesulfobacteriota bacterium
AGAAAAGAAACTTGAAACAAGAGACAAAAAACAAGATACAAGATACAAGATACAAGATACAAGATACAAGACGCTGTACAATTCAAGTCTCATGGTTTGTTGAGATGCTGCGCATCATGTGGGTTTATAAGAAATTTGAAACAAGATACAAGAAACAAGACGCGGTACAACACTCAGCTAAAAGCTAACAGCTTTCATGCTTCGTTGTGTCTGTTAGGACATGGGGGGTTATATGAAAGTTTTAAGTTTTAAGTTTTAAGTTTTAAGCCAGTGACTGCAGACGGCTTTCATGATTGGTTGTGCCCGTCAGGGCATGGGGGTTATATGGAAACAGCAATAGCAGGAATGGGGCCGGCAGGGGTAAATGCTGCCAAAACCTTGAGAAAAAACGGGTTTAATGGAAACATAACCATGTTCTCCGCTGAAAAAACCCCGCCGTATTCGCCACCGGCCCTTGGTGACTATCTGATAACTGGAAATGACAGGGTCCTGTTCTGGGAAGGCAGGGATTTTTGTGATGCCTATGATATCAACTGCCGCTCAGGGGTTGCGGCGGCCGGGATAATACCGGAAAAAAAAATACTGATCACGGAGAATAAAGAAGAAATTTATTTTGATCACCTGGTGATTGCTTCAGGAAGTTCCCTTTACGCCCCTGTTAAAGGGTCCTGGAAAAAAGGGGTGCTGAATTATAAAACCCTTGCCGGAACACAGAAAATAGGAGAAATCGCCAGCCGGGACGGACACAAGCGCGCCATTGTTCTCGGCGGCGGGTTCATCGGGGTTGAAATTGCCCTCTGCCTTGCAAAATCAGGAATAAAGGTGTCCCTTCTCAACAGGCGGGGCTGGATCATGCCGCGGCTCCTTGACCGGGAAACCGCTGAATACGTCAGAAATGATCTGGAATCCCAGGGGATCAATGTACTGCTGAATACAGAAGCTTCTGAGTTTGCGGGAAAAGATCAGGTGGATTATCTTTTGACGTCAGATAACCGGGAATTAAAAGCTGACATTTATATTGCAGCCACCGGGGTAAGGCCCAATATAGATTTTGTCAGGGACAGCGGTATTGACTGTGACAGGGGGGTGCTGGTCAATTCATATCTAAAAACCCGTTATCCCTTTATTTATGCCTGCGGTGATGTGGCTGAAACCATTGACCGGATATCCGGGAAGAGAACCATACACGGGCTGTTTCCCACTGCTGTTCACCATGGAATAACAGCAGGGTATAATATTCTGGGCAGACACATCCCCTGTGAACAGCAGATCAGTATGAATTCTCTGAAAAAACTGAGTTTTAAACTCATTGTGGCCGGCTGCCTCAATGGAGATGTGATAAAGTATAAAACTGAAAAAATTCTGCGTAAAATTTATATAAAAGACAATAAAATATCAGGTTTTGTCCTTTTAAGGGATATTTCCAATGCAGGGGGGCTGCTCTCTCTTTTAATGAAACGGGCAGATATCCGTTCCTGCAGAAAACAATTGCTTTAACTCGATTATCATGTTTTTATGGAAGGACCGAGGGCCGCCCCTCAGCGATGCTTTTCAAACAACTTGATGATCGAGTTATAAAGAGACAAGAAACATGAGACAAGGCCCGGCTTCATTCGAGTGTCATTCTTCGTTGTGAAGCTGTGCATCATGGCCGTTATCAGAAAACAATAATCAGCCGTTCGTAATCAGTTTTCAGAAAAGGGCCGGGACTCATTTTATTGAGGACTGAACATGAAGGCGTTTGAGACATTTTTATCATGAAATATTTACCTCTGACTTTAAATATATTGATTTGTGTTTTTCTGTGCATGCCGGTGGCTGTTGGAAATGGGTCAGAAAAAAACAATGAGATCAGAAAACCGCAGTTTGCCGGCCGTTTTTACCCGGATGATCCGGCCGGGTTAAAATCGATGATCCAGGGGTTTGTAACAAAAGCTGAGAAAACAGAGATCCGTCTGCCCGAAACCAAAGCACTCAAAGCCCTGATTATGCCCCATGCCGGGTATATTTATTCCGGGCTGACCGCTGCCCATGCATGCCTTGCTCTGGAAAGCAGAACCGCAAAAGCCGCCCATGACATAAAAAAGGTGATTGTCATGGGCCCGGATCATCGAACAGGTATGGATCATTGTGCTGTCAGCTGTGTGGCAGCCTATCAGACCCCTTTGGGTCAGATTCCCCTGCACAGGGATGCAGAGTTCCTGGCAGGACAGTCTGATATATTTCAAAAGGCCCTGGGCTGTGATAAAACAGAACATTCCATTGAAGTGGTTCTGCCTTTTCTTCAGTTTTCTCTTGATCATTTTGAACTGATCCCCATTGTAATGGGGCAGATCAGCAGAAAAGATCTCAAGGTCTGTGCCGGGAGTATTGAGAAGTTGATTGACAAGGACACCCTTGTTGTTGCAAGTTCTGATCTGTCCCATTATTTTCCCTGGGCCGAGGCTGTCAAAAGAGACAGACAGACCATAGAGATGATCTTAAAACTTGATTCAGAACAGGTGGCATCGAGTTATAACAGATTGTGCGGATGTCTTCCTGTGGCTGTTCTTCTTGATATTGCACAGAGAAACCAGTGGCAGCCTGTTCTTTTACACTATTCAAACAGCGGAGATACTGCCGGCGACAAAAAAAGCGTTGTCGGATACACAGCAATTGCCTTTTATGGAGAGTTGTTCATGACCCATTCAGATTCCTTAACAAAAAAAACAAGCCCGGAAAAAGGCAGAGCATTGATCCTGCTGGCCCGAAAAAAAATTGCAGAAAAACTTGGCCTTGAGTTTTCCATCCCTGAAGAAATGAATTCAATCCTTGAGGAAGATATGTTTAAGGCAAAACGGGGCACCTTTGTTACATTAACCATTAACACCCGGCTGAGGGGCTGTATCGGCAGCCTGTCTGCTGATGAATCCATTGTTCAGGGGGTAAAACACAACGCTGTCAATGCGTCCTTTCACGATCCACGGTTTCCGCCCCTTTCAAAGAATGAATTTAAAAAAATGGATATAGAGATCAGTCTGTTAACAGAACCAGAACCCCTTGGATTTTCAGATTCAAAGGACCTTCTGGAAAAACTCAGACCGGAAATTGACGGCGTTATTCTGCGAAAGGGGAGACGGTCTGCCACTTTTCTTCCCCAGGTATGGGAACAGCTGCCTGATAAAAAAAGGTTTCTGGCCCATTTATGCACAAAAGCAGGACTTGATGCCAATGCCTGGCAGTTGCCGGATATTGAAATCCTGACCTACCAGGTTCAGTATTTTAAAGAAGAATGATTTTTTTACACCTCGGGGTAACATGGAGGGAAAAAGAGACAGCCGTATTATTTTGGTGGTTGTGGCAACCGGTATTTCTTCGGTTGTCACCCAGCTGCTTGTTATCCGAGAATGCCTGGTTCAGTTCTGCGGGAATGAATTTGTCATTGCCATGATTCTTTTCAGCTGGCTGCTGATTTCAGCATTCGGCACACTATCGGCCGGGTTTCTCCATCAGAAGAATTTTTCCCCGGAACCATCCAGGCTGGCTTTTTTCTCCCTTTTACTGGCCGTGCTGTCCCTGTTTCAGATTGGGGCAGTGAGAATTTTTCGGGATGTTTTTTTTATCCATGGCAGTTCGGTGGGGTTTTACCAGACCTTTTTGTATACCTTTTTTATCATTTCACCCTATGCGCTTCTTCTTGGGTTTGTACTGCCCTACACCCTTTTTACGGCAAGACGTTTTGACCCGGATTACCCGGGTACGACAATTTATGTCCTGGACAATATCGGCGACATTGCCGGCGGTGCCCTTTTTTCCTTTGTACTGGTCTATGTCTGCACCCCGTTTCAGGCGATTCTGGCTGCCAACCTTCCCCTTGCAGCAGCAGCCTTTGTTCTTTTTCCAAAAAGGGTGCGTTATAAAAAACAGGTGATGCTGTCTGTGCTCATTGTAGTTGTTTTTATTGTTTCAGCGCCGTTTTTTGAGGAAAAAACCCTTGCACCCAGACAGGGCCGTCTGCAGTATTATGCCGAGTCCCGGTACGGCAGAATAGAAATACACCAGGACAAAGATCAGCTTTCCCTTTTCAAGGACGGTGTCCATCAGTTTTCAGATCAGAACCAGATCCTGGCTGAAGAGAGAATCCACTATCCCCTGTCGCAGGTGTCTGAATTAAGGCATATCCTTGTGGTTTCTGCGGAAGGGGGAATCATGGGGGAAATTGAAAAATACCATCCTGAGTCGGTTGATTATGTTGAGATTGATCCCCTGGTCACCCAGGCGGCACTGAAATTCAACCTGATTAAAAATATCAAAAACCTTAATGTGATTCACCAGGATGCCAGGGCATATATAAAAACAATTACAAAAAAATACGATGCAGTTATTATCAATCTTCCCGAACCTGATACCTTTCAGCTGAACCGGTTTTATACTTCAGAGTTCTTTGACCTGGTAAAAAAACATTTATCTGCCAGCGGTATTTTAAGTTTTTCTGTAAACGGGTTTGACAATTATCTTTCCCCGGCCCAGAAATTGAAAATTGATGTGCTTTACGCCACAGCAGCGGTTCATTTTAAGCATATTCTTCTGCTGCCCGGTCAGCGGGTATTTTTTCTCTGCAGCAATACTGCGCTGGACAGGGATATTCCCGCCTGCCTGGTCCGGAAAAATATAAGTACAGACTATGTGGCCCATTATTTTTACGGCAGCCTTTCCCGGGAAAGAATAGACCGTCTTAACACCGGCATCACCCTTGATGTCCCGCTGAACCTGGACTATTCTCCGAAAATGATCTGCATCATGTTTTCCCAGTGGTTTGCAAAATTTTCATCTTCTCCCCTGTTTTTTCTCTTAATGGCCGCCCTGGTTTTATATGTTTATCTTATGATCATTACAAAAGAAGCCTTTATCCTTTTTACCACAGGGTTTATGACCATGGGCAGCGAAATCCTTGTGATTTTTGCCTTTCAGATTTTTTTCGGGTATATCTATTCCGCCATTGGCGGAATTATTACCCTTTTTCTGGCAGGGCTTCTTCCAGGCGCTGTTTTTGGTGAAAAATACACCTCAATGAGCAGATCTGTTATGGCGGTCAGTGATCTTGGCCTTATATTTCTCCTTGCAGCCTTTATTTTTGGTGTGGTATGGTTTGGCAGTAAACTGCCTGCGGGCGTGTATCTCGTATTTGGATTCATGGTATCCCTGCTCTGCGGTATTCAGTTTCCAGCAGCCCTTTACCTTAAGGGAAAAACAGGATCAGCAGCTGTGCAGGCCTTTTCAGCCGACTTAATGGGGGCGGCATTCGGTATACTGGTAACCAGCGTTGTGCTGCTTCCGTTTTTCGGGCTGGTATGGACGGCAGCCGGGCTTATCTGTATAAAAGTGTTGAGTTTGTCTGTTTCAACATTAATGCTGCGCCGTTAGGGATCTGGAAGAAAATAATATACGTATATTGCGCAGGCCAATTTGTATGATCGGGTTGTTCGTCTTCAAGGCGCGGCAATGGGGGCATATTGAAATATGTCCCATTGGCGCAACGCAGGAGACGGGCAAAAAGACAAGCAGGATGCGTGGATTATTTTTTGGAAGATCCCTTAAAAAAGGAAGAGATATGGAGAAGGTGTCGAGGAGAGATTTTCTTTTATGGGGTAAGGCAGCCCTTTTAGCTGCAGCAGTCCCCTGTTGTTCTTTTTCTGCCCTGGCATCCCAGGCAGATTCACAGGATATCGGGACTTCTCTGTCTGCTTCCAGCAGAAAAATATTTAAAAACGATGCACCGGATAAATTGTGGAAATGGTCGCGCAAAGGCGCTGTTTATAAAAAGCTGGATAACAGCAAAGTGATCTGTGGGGTCTGTCCCAACCGGTGTGTTCTTTCGCCTGGCGACAGAAGTTTCTGCCGTTCAAAGGTGAATATGGACGGTGAGCTGTACACCCTGGCCTATGGTAATCCCTGCGCGGTTAATATTGATCCTGTTGAAAAAAAACCCCTTTTTCATTTTAAACCCGGTATTAAAACCCTTTCCATTGCAGCTGCCGGTTGCAATTTCAGGTGTCTGAACTGCCAGAACTGGCAGATTTCCCAGGCCAGACCTGAAGATCTAAACAACTATGATCTTTTTCCCGCAAAAGTCGTCAAAAAAGCAGAGGACCATGATATACCTGCCATTGCCTATACCTATTCCGAAGCCATTACCTATTATGAATATATGATGGACACCGCCGCCCTTGCCAAAGACAACAATATCAGCAACCTCTGGATATCCAACGGGTATATTAATGAAAAGCCCCTTCTGGATCTCTGCAAAGTGATTGATGCTGCCAATGTAAATTTAAAGGCCTTTAGCGATTCAATTTACAGAACACTCAACGGCGGCCGCCTGGCCCCGGTCTTAAACACCTTTAAGACCCTGCATGAACAAAACGTGCATTTTGAAATGACCAATCTGGTGATACCGGGATATACAGATGATCCAGACATGGTTAAACACATGTGCGCCTGGATTGTCAAACATCTGGGACAGGACCATCCCCTGCATTTTCTCAGATTTTTTCCCCAGTACAAACTTGACCGGCTGCCCCCGGCTCCGGTGTCCTCGTTGACAGCGTTTCGCAGAACTGCCATGGATACAGGCATCCGCTATGTATATGTGGGAAATGTGCCGGGTCATGAGGGCAGCCATACCTGGTGCCATCACTGCGGTAAACGCCTTGTTAAACGGGAAGGGTACCATCTTCCTGTTTACAATATTGAAAAGGGACACTGCCGGTTCTGCGGCACAGAGATTCCCGGTGTGTGGACCTGAAGATAAATGAAAGAAAAAATTCACATCATTGCCTGCGCAGTACTGGCTCCGGATATAAAACATATTGTTACCACCCGTAATCTGAACGCTGAAATGAAATTCCTGCCCGGCGGGCTGCACAACACCCCGGATGAACTTCGGTTTCGGCTGCAGAAAGCCGTTGATCAGGCAGCCGCCGATCCCCTGTGCAGCCGTATTGTTGCGGGATACGGGGTGTGCGGCAGGGGAACTGTGGGCATACAGGCGCCCTCCCGGGTGCCTTTGGTTTTTCCCAGGGTTCAGGACTGCATTGCCCTGTTCATGGGCAGTGACAGGGCATATCGCAAGAATTTTGAAAAATACCCCGGCACGTTTTACATTTCTGCGGGGTGGTATCTGGAACAGGAGGCTTTTCAAAAAAAGGACAGTGACAGGATATGGGTGGGGTCCGGTGCCATGGGGTCCAGGGAAATCAAGGACCGTTACGGAGAGGAAAAAGGCGGACATATAATTGATTTTTTCACTTCCTGGCAGACCCATTATCAGCGTATCGCCTTTATCGATACCGGTATTGGCAGATCAGAAAAAAGTGCGGCATTTGCCGCAAAAATGGCAGAGACATATAACCTGGCCTATCAAAAAATCACAGGCAGTCTTTCCCTTCTGACAAAGCTTCTGACCCGGAAAGGCTCAGATGAAGAGATTGTGACCATTCCGCCGGGTCATGTGACCATATTTTCCGCCCTGGACAACACGCTTACCTCTGCCCTGGATGTAAAAAACGCATTTGCCGGCAATACAAACCCCCGGCATTTGGTTTTTGATCATGGCAAAAAACAGACAGACAACATCAGATGCGGTCTTGGTATTGATGCCGGCGGCACGTATACAGATGCGGTTGTGTATGATTTTTCTGATTGGAAAATATCATGTAAAAACAAGGCGCTGACCACCCGATGGGATTTCAGCCTGGGCATTGACCAGGCATTGTCAGAACTGGATGCTGAGGCCCTGGCCAAAGTTGATCTGGTCTCTGTGTCAACCACCCTTGCCACCAATGCCAGTGTTGAAGGCAGGGGCTGCAGGGTGGGACTTGTTCTGATGACCGGCAGCAGCGGTACGGGGGATGATCTCATATCCCATACTCCGAAATGCGTAATTAAAGGCCAGATGAGCATTGGCGGCGCTGAGATTGAGCCGGTGGATGAAGACGAGGTCATAAGGGCAGTCAGACAGATGGCAAACCAGGACAGGGTAGAGGCGTTTGCCGTATCCGGTTTTGCCGGATCAGTAAACCCGGCCCATGAACTCAGCGTCAAAGCGATTATTTCCAGGGAAACCCATATGACGGTCTGCTGCGGCCATGAGCTGTCAGATCTGCTGAATTTTGCCGTGCGGGCCCAGACAGCCGTGCTCAATGCCCGTATCGTTCCGGAAATGATACGCTTTTTTAAGGCATTAACGGAGGTGCTGAAAAAAAGGGAGATTCAGGCACCAATCATGATCGTTAAGGGAGACGGCACCCTGATTTCCCTTGCCATGGCCCGGGAACGCCCTGTGGAGACAATTCTGTCCGGTCCGGCAGCCAGTGTGGCCGGTGCAGCATTTCTCACCGGGCTGGACGAGGCCCTTGTAGTGGATATGGGCGGTACCACCACAGATATGGCAGATATCAGCAGGGGGCGTGTGGATATCTGCGAAACGGGCGCAATTGCAGGCGGCATAGTGACCCATGTAAAGGCGCTGAACATGCGCACAGCAGGTCTTGGCGGAGACAGTCTGATCTGCTGGAAGGAAAATGAATTTTTACTGGGGCCCTGCCGGGTCTGCCCTGTTTCCCGGGCCGGCAGTGAAAATCCATCAGGCATTGATACTGCGCTGCAGTTTATGGAAAATTACCCCTTTTCATCCCTTTCCCAGACTGTTTTTCTGGCCAGGGCGGGCAGGTCTTGCCTTACCCTTTCTGACCGGGAAAAAAAGATATATGAGCTGTTTTTAAACCGGCCCTATACCCCGGAAGAACTGATCTCCTGCCTGGATCTGGCATCTGCGGCGTTTCTGCCCCTGTCCCGTCTTGAAGACAGCGGGCTGGTCATCCGATGTGGACTGACCCCCACAGATCTTCTCCATGTAAAAGGTCTTTTTAACAGATGGGATACTGGCCCTGCCCGGCATATGGTGAGGATCATGGCCGGACTTTCCAGCAGATCAGAAAACGATGTGATTTCTTCTCTGTTTGATCAGATGGAAACCCGCCTGGCCCTGGAAATGCTTAAAAAACAGATGACCAGGGACTTTAAGTCAGATACCCTGGAAAACAATCCCGCCTTTTCAGAATTAATGAAAAAAATGGTAACACCAGCCTTCAAAAATGCCAGGTATGGTGTGCGTGCGGAATTCAAACATCCCATTATAGGGATCGGGGCGCCTGTGCACTGCTTTCTTCCAAATGCCGGGAAACGCCTGCATACAAAGGTGATCATACCAGAGCATGCTGATGTGGCCAATGCCGTGGGGGCTGTTACCAGCCGCATTGTCATTAAACAAAAGCTTTCCATTACAACAGACAGCTCTGGCCAATTTGTTGTGGAAGGGGCTGCAGGAAACCATGTTTTCTCCAATATTGCCGAGGCTGAAGCCTGGGCCCTGGAATTTCTCACAGACCAGGTGCGGACCCGGGCAAAAAAGGCCGGCACCAGCTGTGAAATTGTTTCTGTGGACATCCGGGACAGACTTGTCAATACAGCAAAGAACATTCCCCTGTTCCTGGGCCGTATTATCGAAGCAGAGCTTTCAGGTTCCCCGGATATAAAGTGTGACTTTGACTCCCCTGCCCGGAAGTGTGACCCTGGCGCCCCTGCCTGGAAGTGTGAATCTGATGCCCCTGCCTGACAGAGACCCCGTAAACATAAAGAATATGGATTTTGGTCTGCTGCTCAGGCTGTGGCCCTTTGTCCGGCCCTGGTCCGGACTGCTTTTTATCTCCCTGATACTGGTGTTTATTGTTGCCGGGCTGGATCTCCTGGTTCCCTATATGACAAAACAGGCCATTGATCAGTATATTATGGAGCAGACCGGGTCTGAAACGTTTTTGTTTTTTGGATTTCTTTTTTTCATGGTGATCGGGTTTTCCTTTGTCATGGATTTTGTTCAGGCCTTGTTTATGGAATATGCAGGCCACAAAATTGTACTGGGATTGAGGGTGGGGCTTTTTTCCCATATGACCCGGCTGCCCGTTGCCTATTTTGACAAAAACAGCAGTGGACGGCTTGTCAGCCGGGTTACCAGTGATATTGAAAACATGAACGAAATGTTTACCAGTGTTCTGCTTTTTTTATTCAAGGATCTGGTGCTCATGGCTGGGATAATGGCGGCCATGCTGTTAATGGATGTAAAGCTTTCTCTGGCGGTTTTTTCAATTATTCCCTTTATAGCAGGGGGGGTTATTGTTTTTTCAGCCCTTTCCAGAAAGGCCTTCCGCACCATCCGGAAAAAGGTGGCAGAAATCAATCATTCTTTTTCAGAAACGGTTTCAGGGATAAGAATCATTCAGATGACCCAGAGCTTTTCCTTTTTTTTAAATCAGTTCAGAAAAATTAATTTTGACCATTACCGGGCCGGCATGACACAGATCCGTATTTTTGCTCTGTTTATGCCTTTTATCGGGTTTTTAGGCATCCTTGGGGTGGCTATTATCATTTATTACGGCAGTGTCAGGATTCTGGAGCAGGAGATCAGCCTGGGTATTCTGGTGGCATTCCTCTCCTATACCAAAATGTTTTTCAGGCCGGTCAGGGAATTGTCAGAAAAATTCAATCTTCTCCAGAGTTCCCTTGCATCGGCCGAGAGAATTGTCACAATACTTCAGCTTGAGCCGGTTCAGGACAGCACAGATAAAGCCTATCAACCACTTGATGCCATTGAATGCCTTGAATTCAAAAACATCTTTTTTTCCTATACCCGGGGAGAACCTGTTTTAAAGGATATTTCCTTTTCAGTACAGAAAGGAGAAAGTATAGGCATTGTGGGCCATACCGGGTCAGGCAAGACCTCAGTGATCAACCTTGTGTCCCGGTTTTACAGGCAGACATCAGGAGACATCCTTATCAACCACACTGCCTGTGACAAGTTTTCCATGGAAGCCATCAGGGGCAGAATTGCCCTTGTGATGCAGGATCCCGTATTGTTTACCGGAAGTGTCAGGGAAAATATCATGCTGCCCCATTGCCGTGTTGAAGATGAGGTTCTTGAGCAGGCCCTGGTTCAGGCCAATTGTTCTTTTTTGTGGGACCGCTGCGGGTCAGGTCTTGATACCATGATACAGGAAGGCGGAAAACCGCTGTCCAGCGGAGAAAAGCAGCTTGTCTGCATTGCCAGGGCCTTTGCCTTTGATCCGGACCTGATTATTTTTGATGAAGCCACCTCCTACATGGATTCAGACTCAGAGCAGCAGGTCCATGATGCCATGAAAAAACTGATGAAGAACAGAATTGCCATTGTCATTGCCCACCGGCTGAGTACGGTAAAAGACTGCAGCCGGATCATGCTTTTTGACCGTGGAGAAATCAGAGAAACAGGAACCCATAAAACGCTCATGTCCAGAAAAGGAGCGTATTTCAATCTGGTTCACAAAGAAAAAAACAAAGGACTGCGTAAAAATTGATACAGCACTTGTATCACTCGATGATCCAGCTTTTTTCAATAGCACCCCCCCCGAGCGGTTGCCTGACAAAAACGGCGGCCTGCGGCCACTGGTCCTCAAACAGCTTGATTGTCGCAACGCCTGGCAGGGAAAAAGTCTGATCTCCTTAGGTTCTCAATGTTCCTGACAGACAACCGCTGAGGGCTCTTAATCGGCCCTTCCATAAAAACTTGATAACCGAGTGTCAGCGTTTTGTTTTGATTTTAATAAAATTATAACAGAGTCTGTCGTTTTTTCATATTGAATCTGGTTTTTTTCATAAAACTTGATTCTGCTTTTGGGTGGGGCTGTTTTTTTTAGATATTTAAAATAAACTGAAAATAATACAATTGTCTGATTTAACGGTATTTTTAACCTATACGGCCAAACGCTTTTTTGCTTTGTCTGCCCGTTCTGGTGATTTGCGAATTATTTTTTAGTTCAAGGTCATAAAAAACTGTTGACATAAGCAAATAAAGTAAGATAACAATCAAAATTACGACAAACAGAGAAAGGGGGTGTATTTTCCCTGCTGGCGGGAAACCCTGCTCTGTTTTTTCGGGTTTTTAAAGTTCTTTTTTGATTTCAACACTTAAAAAAAGGGGGGATGTTCAGGAGAATAATGGTGAGCGTTAAATAATTTTGGGAGGAATTTTTAACACAAATTAGACCACAGGAGAAAAAAGATGAAAAAATTGATTTTGTTTGTTTCTATTCTGGCGTTTACACTAATCCCCATGACCGGTTTTGCAGCCATGGGTGAAATGTCTCTGGCCAGCAAAGACATTAATATGACCTTTTTCGGATCATTAAAAACCTACCCGACCTGGACTTCGGATCTTGACTTCGGCGGTGATGAAACGATGGACTGGTTTCTGGATGAATCCGGGGCAATGGATAATTTTTCCATCCGCAATGAGCTCCGCATGGGATGGAAAGGGGGCAATGATAAATTTGACTTCATGATTATCCTGGAAGGCGATTTTGTTCTGTCCAAGGGCAATACCGACCGTGGTGTTGCAAAAACGCCGTTCCCGTTTGAATCCGGCGACAGCGGGATGAGCGGTGAGGATTTTGGTATTGAAAAACTCGATGTGGGATACGATCTGGGACCCTTTCGTATTCATACCGGCTGGACCACCCGCTGGCTTGATCTTCAGACCGGTGGTCTGGTGTATGGTGACGATCATCCCTATATCGGGTTGACCGGCTGCATTGGCCCCAATTTCAAATGGGAGCTGGATTACACGAGTATTTATGATCGAATAGAAGGTGATAAAGATGACGACGATAATCTCTTAAATCTCAGCGGTGATAATATGGACTGGAGGGTGTATTCTGTAAAGGGGAATTACAAGATTCCATCCGGGATTGCCGAAGGATTTATCATCAGTCCGTTTTACGCGTTCAGCGACAACAATGCCCAGAACGATGTGGAAGTGAGTTATTTTGGTCTGGAAGGCTACGGCACCATCGGGATGTTTACCCCGAGATTTGAAATCGCCTATGCTGACGGTGATACCGATGATGACTCCGGACAGGATTATGATATCAGTGCCATGGCAGCCTATGCCTCTGTTGACATTAATGTGAATTCATGCTTTATTCCCTATCTGGGGTTTAAATACGAAGAAGGGGATGATGATCCCAATGACGACGATATTGATGCCTTTAACTCCATCACTGATATTTCCCGCTATACCCCGACCTTTGGTATGGAAAACGCATTTGTATACCGCTATGTCAAAGCCCTGGGCACCCATCTGTACAGCGGCAACTTTAATACAATCGGAGCCAATAATTCTGATGGAACCGCAAAATTCCCAGGTTACGGCGGGATCAGCAATTCTTCCAGGGGTGATGCCCCTGGCCTGATTATGTGGGGTATTGGTGCAAAAGGAAAATTCTGTGAAAACTGGTCATACAAAGTGCAGTACATGAGCTTTGAATTTGAATCAGAACCCGACGGGGTAGATGATGAAGTCGGTCAGGAATTTGATCTCCGTGTTCAATACCAGTTCAGTAAACATTTTAAAATGGCCAACTGTCTTGCTGTGTTTGATCCAGGCGATGCCATTGAGGATTTGAGGGGAGACTCTTTCGACGATACCGGTTATATGAACACCGTTGAGTTCATATGGTCCTGGTAAAAAAAAACAGGTTTTAAGCTCAGATTGTTTATCCGCAGTTAACTATTTTTCAGGGCAGCCTTCGGATCAGGGGGGCTGCCCTGTTTTTCTTTGAATAATAGAGTGTTACGTTTTCCAGGAGTGTTTGATATGAAATCCAGAACAGGCTTTATATTCCTTTTTTTCTTCATCTTGTTTTTTTCTGTGCTGCCCCAGTCTCAGGCCATGGACAGATCTTCTTATCCAGAATTAACGGCATTTTTGGAATCAGAATACGCTTCACCCTTTCAACTGGCAGGGACGGTTAAAGAAATATCGGAAAACAGGCTGATTTTTGACCGGACAGATATGCATCTGAAAAGGGGAAGGCTTTTATGGGTATGTGAAAACAGGCCGGAGCTCTCGCCAGTGCTTCAGACCCGGCTGGCCTTGATAAAAGTGGAGGCAATGTTTAAGCAGATGGTGATTGCCAGTGTCCTTGAAATGGACAAAAAAGCCATTGAGGTCAATGATACGGTTGTTACCCCGCCGCCCCCCGTAATTTATGTATATACCAATATTAAAGACAAGCAGGGCAGAAAAGCGTATCAGGATCTGATCACTGCGTTGCTTGTGCAGGATATGCAGGTCAAAGAGATATCAGGCGATGTTCTTGACCCGTCCCCAGAGCAGTCAGATCTGCTGCTGCGCCTGGAATATACATCTGATCAGCTGGTATGCAGATGTGTTACCCCCAGGGAAGAACAACTGCTTTTTTATGAAACCATAAGCACTTCAAATCCAGTGGAAACCTTATTTCCTTCCGGACATAAACTTAAAAAATATGAAAAAAAATCTGTTTCTGAAGCTGCAGATACTGGCGTTTCTGCAGAAAAGGATTCTGCATCAGGCGAAGACCGGGCAGACTTTAAAACAGCGGCCAGTCAGCCGGATCTTTCTGCCTCTGCAGCCCCCCAGGATCAGAAAGCAATATCCTCTACGTTTCAAAAGGCAAGCAAACCAGATCCAACAGAATTTCACCGCCTTTCAAAAATGTACTACCGCTCTGCGGCCTGTGACCTCAACGGTGACGGCTCCCAGGAACTGGCGCTTCTGCGGGAAAGCGCAATAGATATATTCAGGCTGGCATACAATGAAATAACCCCTGTGCTGAGTTATGAATTTTCAGATTCCAGTACCACGCCGGTTCATCTGCACCGGGCAGATCTTGACAATGTACCCGGAGATGAACTGCTGGTTACCCTGTGCAGGGAGGTGGAAGTACTGGATGCAAGGGACAGTGAGCTCTGCTCCCTGATTCTTTCCTTTAAGAACAAAACCCTTGAACCTCTTGCTCAAGAGCTGCCTTATTATTTAAGAA
>JAYEJJ010000157.1:0-3121 GCA_034660495.1 Thermodesulfobacteriota bacterium
AAGACCTATGCTGTTGCTCTCGATTAAGTGCTTTTCAAAAACGCATAGGCTGAAAAGCACATCATAATCCGTCAATTCATCCCCTGAGCTAAAGACTCAGGGGTTTTCTTGCCGGTTTTTTATAAAGATATAGATTCAAGTGAGATATTTTATTGCACTGTTTTCTAATTTGAGTTAAGGTATATTTTATGTTTAATCAAAATCAACTAAATGCCATTGATGATGAGATTCAGACCAATCTGATAAGCGCCGGGATTGATCATGTCATGCTTGTGGATATGGCAGGAAACACAATTGCAACACATGACAATGGAAAAAGTCAGCTGGATTCCACTGCCCTTGCTGCCCTTGCCGCCGGGAACTATGCAGCCGTTGATGCAATGGCAAAACTTGTGGGAGAGTCTGAATTTTCACTGCTTTTCCATAAGGGGAAAAAAGCCAGTATTAATTTCAGCAAAATCAATGAGGATACGCTTTTGATTACAATGTTTAACAAAGAGATATCCCTTGGCCTAGTCAGACTGAAAGTCAGCAAAACCATTGATAAACTTAAAGCAATTTTAAGCAGTGGGTAGTCTGCCCCTGATTTTTTTTGAGGAGACTGTTATTTGGCGCTTGTTAATGTAAAAACCAGAGAAGTTCAAATTAAAATTATCTATTATGGCCCGGGACGGGGTGGAAAGACAACAAACCTTGAATATATTAACAAAACTTACAAAAAGCAGATAAAAACAGAAATGGTCAGTCTGAAAACCCAGGATGACAGAACGCTTTTTTTTGATTTTCTTCCCTTTGATGTCGGCAAGATAAAAGGGTTTGATGTGACCATTCAATTGTATACGGTTCCAGGACAGGTAAAATACAACGCCACAAGAAAACTTGTACTGCGCGGGGTTGACGGTATTGTTTTTGTAGCTGATGTTCAGAAAGAGCAGCGGAAAAAAAATATTGAATCACTGAACCAGTTATATGAGAACCTTGACACCACATACCAGCTTGATCTTTTTAAAATCCCCCTGGTCATGCAGTATAATAAAATTGACCTAAAAAAGTCCAACATACCTGTTTTACCCTCCAGTGTTATGCAAAAAGATCTGAACTCAATTTTGCAGGTGCCTGCATTTGAAGCCAGTGCAATAACCGGTGGCAATGTTATTGTTACCCTGAAAAAAATTATATCCATCACTTTGGCATCCATTCAAGACCAGATTTTTTAAAGGAGGTGTTTTTTGAATTCTTCCAGTGACCTGAAAAAAATCATAGAATCCATAAGCAGCTCCGGCTCCAAAGAAAATATTACAGCGCTTTACGATTTAATTGCACACTTAAAAGATCAAAACGATACAGACCGAACTGCAGTCAGTTTATTAACCATGATCCAGCAATTGGCAAAATATATTGATGCCAGGGGAGCCAAAGCCCATGGAGATGCAAAGCCGCTCCTTGTCAGTCTTGCAGATCAATTTGATCAAATTGTCCAAACCCCGGATATGGAAAAAGAAAGGGTTAAACAGATTGTAATCCAGGAGAATAAAAAATTTATCTCCTTAAAAAATAAAATTCTCTCCCAGCCTGTCATTGACCCCAAAGACCTTAACGATCTAAAAGCAGTTATATTTGCCCTTGAGTGGGAAATTTCCTCTGATACTGTTCAAAAGTTTGAAGAGACTGCAAAAAATCTGCTGTTTAAATTACAGGATTATAAAATCCATTACATTTTTTTAAAAATAATTTTAAGTACAGGCAATTATATTGGTGCCAAAAAAGCCAGCGCCAATATTGATGCCATCCCTTTTCTTCGGTTTTCCTTTGATTCCTTTGAACAGATCGCCCAAAATCAAGGTATGGCGTATCAACAAAAAAAAGAGCGCCTTGATACATGTATCCATAAATTTCATGAATTAAAACATCAAATCCAGCAAACACCCCGGCAAAAGCATGGAGTTTCAGCGCCAGTTTCTTCTCCCCCTGAAGTTGACCCTGACTCCGGGGAAGAAGCACTGCAGCCTGCCCTTACCCGGTTTAAACCGGCTTCTCTGGATAAAACAGACAACAAAATCGCTTCATTAACCCCACTTCCAGTTCAAGATGACACTGAGGACACTGACGTCGCCCAATCCCCTGATTTTAACGGTGACAAAATTGTGCAGCCCCTGTCAGGCGAGGAAACAGAGCCGAAAAATCAGGGGGATATCATGGACGATCTTTTCAGCCCCAGGAAATCCCCTGCTGATGAACTGTTAGATGCCATTCACCAGCTGGATATAAATGGCGGCAACCAGGACCAGGCTCATGATATGCCGGACACCAGCTCCCAGGCGGGAAGTGTTACAAATTTTACACCCAGAAAAAGGGACAATGCCCCCATACCTGAAATTTCAACCCGACTGGACGAAGTGTTCAACCTGACTCCCCATACTGATAATAAAGAAACGGTTTTTGCTTCTGTCAATGATCGAATGGAAACAGAAGCAAACGATGAAAACAGAGATATGCCGGCATCTGATTCCCCGCCCACCCGGGAAAATTCCAGGAGCAACGGCGTGATACCCTTTCAAAACGAAGATGAAAGTTTTGATGAAGAGATCCTGGCAGAAGATGATGGGTGCTTTGAAACGTTAAATGCCCTTCACTCCATTTTTAAAGACAGGGAATGGATGAAGGATCAGTATTCCAGTGATGCCATAACGAAAAAAATCTCATTTTTAACATCAGAGTGGAAAGATGACAGGGATAAAACCGCTCTGCTTGAAATAGTTGCTTTACTTGTTGATACGGCCAAAGATTTTAATGCAGGTGTGGATGATCAAAATGGCGTATCCATAGCGCCTGCCCCCCCCCTGGGCATCTTTGGAAGGATAAGAAACATGTTTCAAAAAAGTTAGATATGCCTATAATTGTGTTTTGCGAAGATTGCGGAAAAAAAAATCGTCTGGATGAAACCAAAATCTACAATGGGGAGGCTGTGTTCAGGTGTGAATTTTGTAACTATTTTAGTCAACAACCCCTCGGCTAAAGACCGAGGGGCTTGCAAGGTAACTTGTAAGCCCGGTTGATTAGCCTAAGTCTTAACTGACTACGTTACATTGGAATATATAGTCATCCCAAGGTACTCCACACG
>JAYEJJ010000158.1:0-3108 GCA_034660495.1 Thermodesulfobacteriota bacterium
AGCCACCAATTTTTCTGTGGCTTAGGCTAATCAACCGGGCTTACAAGTTGTCTTGCAAGCCCCTGAGTCTTTAGCTCAGGGGTTGTTGACGGGGAATGTTGAGATCCAGGATTTTTTGGCGGATTTTTTCAGCCACATGCATGGCCCCGTTTTGACTGGTATAGGGAAGAACCACAACAAATTCCTCGCCTCCGTACCGGGCACAGAAGTCACCCGGCCGATTCAGGGACTGTTTCAGGGCATCTGCAACCTGAATCAGACAATCATCTCCTGCTTTATGGCCATAGGTGTCATTGAATTTTTTAAAAAAATCAACGTCACACATGATGATGGATAAGGGTTCCTTTTTTCGGCGGCAGGCGGCAAATTCAATGGAGATCCGCTGGGAAAAAGAGCGGCGGTTGAGCAGCCCGGTCAGGCCGTCAATGGCTGCCTGGCGTTTCAGGTCGTCATAAGCGCGGTTCAGGGCGGTGCCGAAAAAAAATATAACCCCCAGGCCGAACAGCAGCAGAATGATATGGATAAGAAGAATTTCCTTCAGGGGAATCTTTCCCAGCGCCGGAATGGTGATGCTGATGCCGCCCCTTATGTCTCCTTTGCGGTATCCCTGGCTGTCATGGCATTTCAGGCAGGAGCTGTCGGTTTTCAAAGGGGCCATATAGAAAAAAATCGGCTGGTTGTTTTCTGTGAAAAATTTCCATGTTTCTTTGATGCCTTTGTTAAACAGCATCAGGGCTTTTTTTTCCCGTTCCAGCGGAAAATTTTCAGGATTGAGAAGATCAAGGCTGGTAATTCGCAGCTTAATCCCTTTTTGGGTTGCTGTCATATCGGCGAGCTGCCGGGTCATCAGCGACGGGTTGATTTTTGTAAGGGTCAGTTCCGGGTTCACTGTGATGTCGCGCATGGGGGTCTTTAGATAGGGGTTTGGACGGGTCTTTTCAGTCACCGGTACATATACACCGCCATGCAGGGCATTCCACGAACGGGTGATTTCAATTTTTTTGAAAAAGCTGCGGGCGGACTGCAGGTGAACCATTTCCCGCTTGTTCCGGGTGGTGAATACTGCAAAAGAAAGAGATCCGACATTCACGAAAGTCCAGAGAAAGCAGGTCACAAAAATCATTTTTTTCATGGACAAATCCTTATACTCGATGTTCAAGTTTTTATTTCTGACCCCTCACAGGTAAATGTCAGCATAAAAAAATTTGATCATTGAATTATATCAATAAGGAAATATTAAAACCAGCTGTCAGATAAATGTCAAGCATTGTTTTTCTTCAAAAAATGTGCCTGCTGTCCATTTATAAAGGAGAATGCTCTGCGGCAGCGTAATCCGCCGAACAGACTGGCGCCTGAACACCCGCCATGCGCGTGTCAAACAGAGGGTCACACCCCCAAAGGCGTTTATCTGCGGGGATGTTCTCTTCTCCATTGCCTGGGGCTTTTATAGCGGCTGCCCTGTCTCCATATGCCTTTGTAGGATCTTTTTGCAGATGATTCTGCCCGTTTATAGGCGGATATTTCAAGGGCTGCTGGATGTTTCCCTTTGTAAACCTCTGCCATGCCTGCTTTAACCATTTCAAGGTTGATGTTTCTGCCGTTGACAAATACTTCTGCCAGTTGTCTGTTGTAATTGTCTGTGCCGTAGCTTTTGATATGGACTTTTTTCCCTGAAACCAGTTTTTCCAGCAGTTTTCCTGATTGCCTGCTGTAGGGCTGTCCGGTTCTTTTTCTTCCCCCGGTTTCCGGCGCATCAATGCCCACAAGCCTGATCATCAAAGATAAAGAGTGGCCTTTGACTTTAATGGAGTCCCCGTCATAGATTTTTTCCACCTGGAAAAGTGTTTCCTGATTTTGATTTTCTCGAAGTGCCAGGGGGGTTGTACTGTTTTCGCTGAATTTTTTTATCCCCTTAATCTCATCGGGATGGGATACATTGCTGAAATGCAGAACCCCCTGACTGTCTTCCCAGATATAAATCTCTGCCTGGGCAGAAAAACAGGAAAAAACAATGAATATCAAAAAAAGGAGTCCTGAATTTAAAGCTGATTGTCTGCTGATATTAAACATAGTGTAGGGTAGAACTATTGTACGGTTTTCTCTGAGAGTTGGTTTTGGGGTTGAATCTTTGGTCATCCTTGCGTCCTTTGGTTAAGGGTTACCACTTAACTATAAATGAAAGGTTACTGTTTGTCCGGCTTAAAAACCAACTCAATTTTCCCAAAACCGTTATAATCAGTATATTTTTGTCTGCACTTTACATTTCAAGCCTGTAGTCAAGAATATGGGGTGATTTTTTAAGCAGATCAAGAAGTACCTTTGTCGACCCAGTTGGCTTTCTTTTTCCCTGTTCCCATTGCCGTATTGAAGAGGGGCTTACATTTAATAATTTGGCAAAAACAGTTTGGCTTAAATTTAAATTTTCTCTTATTTTTTTAATTTGGTGTGTAGTGAGTTGTACTTCAGGGATGGTAACGTTCAGTGAATTAAGTTCTTTTTTAGTAAAAGAGGTTTTGAAGCCTGAATTAATCATATCCTGAACAGTTTCACCGATCGCTTTTTTAATTGAATCTCTCATTTTATTCCTCCAGATCAAATAAAACGTGTTCTTGTTTTAATCTCTCAATTTGATGGGCATGAGTTTTCAGTAAATCTGAGCCCAATTTTTTGAAATAATGTAACTCTTCTTTGTTTATAGAAAACCGGCAAGAAAACCCCTGAGTCTTTAGCTCAGGGGATGAATTGCCGGACTCGCTAACCCTGAGATTCAATATATTTCCTTACGGCATCAATGGAAGCATTTCCGATTGAGCAACAAAAATATCCATCACTCCAAAAAGTTTTTTCCTTCAAAAAAAATTTCTGGAGCTGTGGCCATTCTTTCCATATACAATAGGTACTTTCCTGCTTTAATCGTCGAATAATTTGCAATGGAGACAACTTGGGCACACTCTCTACCATCAAATGAATGTGGTCACGGCCTACCTCTATCTCTTTAATTGTAAAATCCGATTTTTCTGCTATTTTTAACATAGCAAATTTCATCCAATCCCCACACTGCATTAGCAAAGGCTTTCTGTATTTGACAACAAAAATAATGTGATAAAT
>JAYEJJ010000159.1:0-3105 GCA_034660495.1 Thermodesulfobacteriota bacterium
CTCAATCGGAAATGCTTCCATTGATGCCGTAAGGAAATATATTGAATCTCAGGGTTAGCGAGTCCGGCAATTCATCCCCTGAGCTAAAGACTCAGGGGTTTTCTTGCCGGTTTTCTATAAAAATTTTACTTAAGCAGGCATTAACAGATAAAATAAATGACAAATTAGTCTACATAAAAGGTATTGATGCAAGTTATCATTATGAGGGATACACTGCGTATAAAACTGAAAATCTTGGAGCAGAAAATCCGACATGATTCCGGCACCGCGCATTGTGCCTGCAAAACATCCCCCAGGCCGTCTCTGACAGGAGTAGATGATATTTAACACTCTGGCTGATTCCTCAGTGAATATTATACGGGGCTGTATGTATCCAAAACCTCCCGCAGCTTTTCTGTCAGGTCGCCCAGTGGACCCCTGACCAGACTGCTTTGTAAACCTCATCTGGCAAAAGGTCATCCCGGTACCGGCAATATCTGAAGGCTTGTGGTTTTCTTTCCAGGCTGGCGATGACATGCCGATAATCAATCTGCCGGCCACGATGATTGTTATCAGAGGTAAAGGCCCGGAGAAGTGTAACCGTATGAGTGGCCCCCAGGTAGACTTCCAGCCGATTATCATAGATATGTACACGAAGGGACTCCCCGATCAGCAAGGATCAGAAAAAATGGCTTTGTTCCTGGTGCCTTCCTGGCTGCCGGGAAACAAAAAAAAAGGAAATCCGCAACTAGTGCCTGACCGAAACCCGTGCTTGGACGAAAAGTTGCCCATATGCAAGGCGCAAGAAATTTTGAAACCGGAGTGTACTCATGTACATGATGTCAATTTTTTAATTTATCCAGCCGGTAACTGATATCCCGGTCAAGCTTCTGAATATCCGTATCCGGGACATCGTACGCTGCATATACATCCTGCCAGGCCGACACCGCCTGGATAACTGCATCAATAATGGAATCGGGGTTTTTTATGTTCAGGTCGGCAGCATATGCAAGAAGCACCGATCTGTTGGGTGAAAATTCTCCAGATCCCTTTGGAAATGACAGTGAGTGAGAGCGTTTCCCATGAATATCTGGCAGCAGGTCAAAAGCAGGAGACAGACAATAACCAGTTTCTTTGTGGAGCATACAAAAATTTTTCAGGTGATCATCGGTGTTGCCGATGGCAGCATTGAAAACCATTTGCCGGAACAATGCCGGGATATCAACCGATGGCTGGGTACTGTATTTTTTTACTGCCTTAAAAATATCCTCGTACCATGCATAATATTGAGCATTTAAAACTGTTTTCATGCTGATCATATGGTATCTGCCACTATCGTCAGTCACATCGAACCGTTTCACCAGTAACGCTTTACGGGAACCCACGGTAAGAATTTTGAACTCCGGTACTTTTAAACCTGAATTTTCGGCCAGTTTTAATGTAGCCGCTTCTATTTGTTCTACATGAAAATGGTCGTTGTGTTTAGGAAATTTTGCAAGCCACAGAAAATTGTCTTTATCCCGAATCAGTGATTTGGGCCTGGCACCACCGGGGGAACTGCCACAAACGGCCAATGAGCAAAAGTCCTGATCGCTTAATTGTTCGCCGGCATCATACCTAACTGCCAGTTCAAGCAATTGTTCCAGATTCAGAATATCAGCAGAAGGGTCCAGTGGTGTTTTGATTGCATTCCCGGTTTCAAAACAGAGTGCCCCCATGCCGCTGTTACCAAGCGCTTCAAGTAATTTTGGTTCTGTCTGTTCACGGGGAGGGAGGGTTGCTTTACGTACCAGAATTTTCCTGCCCCAGTCATCCGGCAGGGCATCTTCAAAAACCCCGTGAATTCCCTGGGGCCTATTAGATGAGAATTCTTTTGGGGCCAGCGGCAGGTTGGCAGGATCTATTGGAAACGCATCAGGATGCTGCAAATATTCCGGTGTATAGCGAAATGCTCCCTTAATCCTGCCGTTTCCTTCCGAGGTTCCGGTGATAATCTCGCCGCATTTTATTTTCAGGTTGTTTGGGTAAATGATGATTACATCAAGAAGAAGCAATTATAATTTTCTCCTGGCACGCTGCCGGTTTTTTGTTTTTTGGGTTCTTTCATGTTGTGCAAATAACGATTCTCCGGAGGTAAACAAATGATCCAAATCATCGAGCCTGTCAAGAACCGCCAGTGCTTTTACCCAGGTGCCGATTGCCACGGTGGGTTTGCCCTGTTCCATGTTTTGCAGTGTAGGAATAGAGACCCCTATCCGCCATGCAAACTCTTTCTGGGGATCATTTCGTTCCAGCCTCGCTGTTTTCAACCGCCGACCCAGATTTTCCAGGGCAATTTTTTCTGTATCATCAATCATGGTTTGTATTATACTTATATTTTGACGTTAATACAAACTATAATTTTTTATTCTGTGAAGCACTTCGTTTGTAAAAGCACTAAATTCCCTGGCGGAAGGGCTCTTATGGATCTCCATTTTAAGATTATTATTTAAATCTGTTTTAACACTTCACCTGTAGCTTAGCAACTGGTTCAAATTTTGGGGTCCATTATAGAGGGGGATAAATACGGCACGTTTACCCAGCGGTACCAAAAGGTCTTTAAAGACATCAAACAAAGGTTTATCCGGTTTATTAACGGTGCCGTGTAATGATATTTGCAGACGAACGGTGATTTATAATCGTTTTTGCAGCGTAATAATGATTTTTGCAGGGACACCCCAAATCCTAATCGTACCTTCTGGCGCGATAATCATTTTTGTAATCATATGGCTATAGTGCAGTTCATTTGACTTCATACCAGTTTCTATTATAATATAAGGTAAAAAAAGTACGAAGTCATATGAAACGCACTATAATTATAATTGTTTTTGTTGACAACACCATTACTTGTAATTATATTTGCACTCGGTTATCAAATTTTTATGGAAGGGGCGACGGTATTCAAAAAACTTGATGATCGAGTTGCAGTGACATAATAATTTTGTGAGGGTTGCCCATGGACGTCAACAACCCCTGAGCTAAAGACTCAGGGGCTTGCAAGGCAACTTGTAAGCCCGGTTGATTAGCCTAAGCCACAGAAAAATTGGTGGCTGCGTTACATTGGAATATATAGTCATCCCAAGGTAC
>JAYEJJ010000160.1:0-14787 GCA_034660495.1 Thermodesulfobacteriota bacterium
CGTGTGGAGTACCTTGGGATGACTATATATTCCAATGTAACGTAGTCAGTTAAGACTTAGGCTAATCAACCGGGCTTACAAGTTACCTTGCAAGCCCCTCGGTCTTTAGCCGAGGGGTTGTTGACTATGCCGGCTGCTTTAGGGATCTTCCAAAAAATAATACACGCATCTTGCTTGTCTTTTTGCCCGTCTCCTGCGTTGCGCCAATGGGACATATTTTATGAAACGGCCACCTTACTACAAGGCGGTGTTAAATGTCAATACGCCTTATCTTTGATCTTGAATCCCTGATCTGAATCCCTGATCTGAATTTCACGGGCCACAGCGTTGACAGCTGCTATTACTTTCTGCAGGTCCATGGTCAGGATCTGCCTCTGGTGCATGATGATTTTTCCATTGATTATCACAGTGGCAACATCATTGCCGGTGGCTGAATAAACAAGGTGGGACAAGGGGTTGTACATGGGTACCATATGGGGGCTGGACGTGTCAACAACAATAATATCTGCATTTTTTCCCGATTCAAGAGACCCTGTGATCTTTTCAAGTCCCAGGACAGCAGCGCCGTTGATTGTGGCCATTTTTACTGCGGTTTCTGCGCTGATCACCTCAGGGTTGCGGGAAAAGACCTTGTGAAGTTTTGCTGCAGTGCCCATTTCCAGAAAAAGATCCAGATCATTGTTGCTGGCGCAGCCGTCGGTTCCAATGCCCACACATATGCCCTGGCGGATCATTTCAGGGACAGGGGCTACGCCTGAGGCGAGTTTCATATTGCTTTCCGGACAATGGGCCACCTTAACATTATTTGTTTTTAAAAGACCGATATCCGCCTCTGACAGATGGACACTGTGGCAGGCCACAAGATTGGGCCCAAGCACGCCCAGGCTTTTAAGGAAGGCCACAGGGGATTTTTTGTACTTTTCCATGATGATCTGTTTTTCGTTTTTGGTTTCTGCAACATGGATTACCAGGGGGATGCTGTGTTTTTCTGCAAGGGTTGATGCTTTTTTTAAAAGATCAGGGGCGCAGATATAAGTTGAATGGGGCTCCACTGCAATGGTGACAAGGGGATGGTCTTTCCATTTCTCAATCATTTTTTCTACATATTCAAACCCTTTTTTCAGTTCTCCGTAACTGGGCGAGGGAAAATCATAGAGCACTTCGCCTGTCACCGCCCGCATGCCGGAATCAGACGCCGCCCTGGCCACCTCATCTTCAAACAAATACATGTCGCAGAAACAGGTGGTGCCGGAAAGAATCATTTCCGCACAGGCCAGCATGGCCCCAGTATACACCTGGCTCTGGGTCAGCCTGGATTCAGCCGGGAATATGTGTTCATTGAGCCATGTCATCAAAGGCATATCATCGGCCAGTCCCCTGAAAAGGGTCATGGCGGCATGGGTATGGGTATTGATCAGTCCCGGCATGATGATACCGCCTCTGGCATCAATGACCTGGTTTGCGTTGTGGCCGAAAAAATCCTCTTTTTTCCCCAGGCCTGCAATTTTATTATTGTGAACAAGAACAGCGCCGTTTTCAATAATTTCCATGTTTTTATTCATGGTAAGGACAATACCGTTTGTTACGAGCAGATCCATGGAGTTTAATTATCCTTTTTGATAAAATTATTTAAAGAAGGTTCTAAGGTGCTGAATTCGTTGGGTCTTAAATCTCTCCATCTTACAGAAAACAGTCTGTTGTTCTCCAAGTCAGCCACCAGCTTAAAGGTGGCTGCCTGAATTTCACAGGGATGGGTGGGGGCAATTTCCACCCAGATGGTTTTTTCCATTTCAAGGTTATATTTTTCAGATACGGCTTTGGCAAAATTCTGGGCATAGTTGCGTATGGACGTGCCGGAACTGTTGTTCTGGCAGAGTACGGCCGTGGGTCTGAGATGGAAGATATCCGGTTCATCAGATGCAAGATCAATGATGCGGATGCGGTATGATCCGGGCCACCAGCATATGGGCTTTTCCCCTTCCCGGGTTGTTCCGGTCCATTCATAAAGGCCGTCATACAGGATATTTTTTTTATTCATAAGTCTGCTCCCTGGTCGCTGATAAACGTATTGTCTGTAAGCATTCTGGTTTTTATTCAAACGCTTTAAGTCTTGAACGGCAGGCCAGTGCAAAATCTTCAGGATAATGGCCGTTGATCCATCTCAACTGGGTTTCGCTGAAGGCCCCTGGTGAGAATGGAATTTTAGGAAGAAAAGCATACAGCACTCTTTGATCTGAATCCTTTGAATCAAAGCGTTTTGAATATTCAATGGAGGTAATCATGTCAGCACCCATGGATTCAAGGATTTTAAGGGCGGTCAGAATGCCCCGGTCAAGGGAACACCGCATGGCTTCATCGGCTTCAAGAATATTTCCGCAGGGTTTCAGGGGCATAAGCTGCAACTCCCACTGGGAAGTCTGGGCTTTGGGCACAAATACCATGATGTTTTCATCCTCAAAAACAACAAGGCGTGATGATTTTTTGGGGTCCCTGTCCACGCGCTCGTTGGACCGGATAGCTGACATATAGGTTTCAAAGAAATTTTTTCCCCAGGTTTGTCTGTAGGCATCAATGAATTCCGCCACCATATCACCGCAGGCAAAGGAGGGCATGGACCCCTGGCCGGTGTCAGAAACGATTTCAGGTATCATGGCATACTGCTGGTGGATCTGCTGGTGGGAGGCGTGGAGACGGTAACCGGAATGGGCAAACCCGAAACCGAAATTCCAGCCCCACAACGAGCCGTTAAATTTGAGCTTTTCTGAATCTCTGATTTTTTCCAGACTTTTTTTCCGTATCTTTTCCAGCTGATCCCGGGACAGTTTTTTTCTTGAGCAGGGAAGTTCTACTCCCAGCTGCACAGCCACGGATGTATAGATCCTCTGGTAGAAAAGATGGCGCATTCCAGTTATATCTTCTCCTCCTAGATCTTTAATGCAGTACCTTATTGTGTCATGGGCTGTGTTGGCTGCAAAATGTCCCCAGGGAATATAGCTGTTCTGCCTGAGGTATTCAAACACATGGCTTTTCGGTTTTTTTTCTTTGTCATCTTTTTTTTTCCAGTCCCCGGTAATCGGGCTTGTGCCCTGTATACCAGGGGTTAAAACCATGGCGGCCTTGTAATCATCGGGCAGATGGATATTGTTGGCCACTGTATCAAACAGGGCATGGTTTTTAATATCAGGGACGGGAATGCCGCTGCGGTCTGTTTTAAAAACAAGTCCTGCCGGGCGTTTGTTTTCCTGATCAAAGACAAAGGTGCAGGTTTTTTCTGCAATTCTGACAAGTTCTTCCGGGTCATCAGAGCTGTCGGCCAGGGCAGAAAGAAGGGGCGGCGGCAGAAAGTCAAGGAGATCTTTTTTGTTTTCCTGACTCAGGCCCTTTTTCTTGAGCCATTTTTCAATGGTACGGGTAAAAGAAAAAGACGGTTTTTGCGGCAAATGGATGTTTTCAGGATTTCTGGCATTTTTATCCGCCCACCGGGAATTGATATATGTGGTCCCCCGGAAGGGCAGTGGGTTGGCAATCTCATAAACCGTATCTGCCTGAGGAACTGTAATATCGGTTTCAGGAAAATTGATGTTGCTGTTAACAGGGGTGCTGTCGGCAAGTCTGCCGATGGTTGACTCAGCATCTTCAGTTCTGAAGTTTTTTACGGTAAACCCGGGTCTGTGTTCGCCGACGATAAATTTTCCTTTGGGAGAAACACATGTTCTTAAAGACATTATAACTCCGGTGCAGTAGAAGGGACAAGACAGATAAAAATCAGGGTTTCCTTAGACGTGTTCCTGATCTGATGGACTTCATTGTCTGGAATGAACAGGGCTGTTCCCTTTGATACCGGTACCCATTTATCCCTGCATAAAACTTCTCCCTGTCCTGAATGTATGAAAATTTCATGTTCCCATTCATGGGTATGCATGGGAGTATGGCCATTTTCTTCGATTTCAAACAATCTCATGCAAAAGTTGAATGCTCCATCATCTTTGCCAATCAATACCCGTCCCTTTATATTTTCAGCCACATCATTGTCAAAGGCTGTAGGTTCAATATCAGTATAGTTGATAATTTTCACTTGAAATCCTCCTGGTTGTCTGTATATATTTTACATCTTTTTATATGAAACAGCCGATTAAGAGCCCCCGGCGGTTGCCTGGCAGGGCAAAAAAGTCCTCCGACGTTCTCGTTCCTGACAGGCAACCGTTGGGGGCGGCACTCTTCTGTTGGCTGCGCGTCTTCGACCCATTCTTCGTTGTGATGCTGTGCATCATGTGGGTTATATTTAAAAAAAAAATTAAAAAAGTCAATACCATATTGGCATTCTAACTTAATACAGGGAAAAGGGAAATGATAGAAATTGTGATACCCGGATACGGGGATGTGAAAATAGCCCACATTGTAATGGACTATAATGGAACCATGGCCTGTGACGGCATTGTTCTGGACAATTTAAGAGAAATCACGGATATCCTGTCAAAAAAAGTGGATCTTCACGTCATTACAGCGGATACCTTTGGCATTGCAGAAGAGCAGTTAAAAGATTTTCCGGTGTCACTTTCCATTCTGCCGGAAAGCAGCCAGGATAAGGCCAAGCTGATGTATGTGGAGCAGCTTGGCTGTGACAATTGCGTTGCCATTGGCAACGGAAGAAACGACAGTGCCATGCTGGAAGCGGCAAAGATCGGTATTGTCCTGCTTCAGGAAGAAGGGGCCGCCGTTAAATCAACCATGGCCGCTGATATCATGTGCAGGGACCTAAGGTCTGCGCTTTCCCTTTTTACGGAACATAAACGGCTCACTGCCACCTTAAGATCTTGATTCTATGCTCTCAAGGGCATCTTCAGCAGCGCTTTTCAGATCTTCGTTTTCCAGGGTGGCAAGTCTTAGCCGGATCTGGTGATGCACCTGGGTGTCGCCTGCTTCACCCAGGGCGTACAATATGTCTCCTTTGACTGTTGTATCTGCTGTATCAAATTTTTCCCATAACAGGGGCACAGCTTTTAAAGCGATGTTTCTGTTGTTTTCTGCCAGTTCTTCCAGAACCACCATGGCACCCAGACGGACAGACCAGATCTCATGGGTTAAAAGATCAATAAACCCTGGGAAAACAGCGTCTTCCTCGATCATCTGGTTTGCTATCCAGGAGGCTCTGCCCTCTTCCAGAATGCTTCTAAAGGTGGCGGCGCTCAGGCTGGCCGGTCTGCGGTTGACAATCATATCTGCCACCTCGCTGACCGCTGCCTGACCTGTCCATCGGAAATCGTCATCAAGGATCAGGCAGGGTGCAGACATGACACTGGCCCTGGCGGCTTCTTGTGTAAAAAGGGTACCGTCAATAATCCTCACCTTGATCAGACTGCTGGCAAAGGCCATGGGCAGAATATCGGCGGCCACTTTTGGACAGTGGGGACAGGCGTTTGCAATAAATAATGTCAGATGAACCGGGATATCTGTTTTCTCAAGGATTTCTTTTGTGGTTTCAGGCAGGGGGGTCAGAACTCGGCCCGGATCTTCTGGCGAACCGGTTTTGTGACCTGCTTCAAGGGCTGCCAGAAAAGGCGTCAGTTCCATCTCCATGGGAACAGCCGAATAGCTCAGGTTGTCAGTGATGCCTATTTCCGGAAGCTTGAGATTCGTGTTTTTTTTCTTTTCCACCTTGATGCAGAAAGCCAGCTCTGCCAAAGTATCACAGAAGTCTTCAATAAAATTGTCAAGGTCATGGCCGGCTGCTGTAAATTTTATTTGTATCGGGTCGGTCTGTTTTTCTGCCCAGGCGTTTATTGTTTTTTCATCTTCAGCTTTGAATTTCAAGCGGTGCCTCCTTTGTCTGACGGGAAATCTGAATTCCAAAAAACGGTCTTTTAAAAATATGTAAAATAATGTACAAAAGCAATAAGTATTTTTTTATAACCCACATGGTCTGGCGGACACAACGAAGAAGGGGTTGAAGACGCGCAGCCAACAGGAGAGTGCCGCCCCCAGCAGTTGCCTGTCAGGGGCTCTTAATCGGCCCTTCTATAAAAACTTGACAATCGAGTTTAAGGAAAAACCATGAAATTTTTTGCGGATCTCCATGTTCATTCCCATTTTGCAAGGGCAACTGCAAAGAACCTGGATCTGGAGCATATGTACAAGGCAGCCCAGTTAAAGGGAATCACCCTTGTGGGGACAGGAGATTTTACCCATCCGGGCTGGCTTGCTGAAATTGAAGAAAAACTTGTTCCGGCTGAACCCGGTCTGTTTAAACTTAAAAGGGAAACAGCAGATCCCATTGATGAAAAAATACCCGGACGATGCAGGCGCAGGGTAAGATTTATACTTCAATGTGAAATCAGCAGTATATATAAAAAGGATGACAGGGTTCGAAAAAACCATAACCTTGTCTATTTCCCCGATATTTCCATTGTAAAAAATTTTAATGCAAAACTTGACAGAATCGGAAATCTCAAATCTGACGGCCGTCCCATTCTCGGTCTGGACTGTGAGCGGCTCCTTGAGATTGTTCTTGACACCTCAGACAAAGGGTTTCTCATTCCAGCCCATATCTGGACACCCTGGTTTTCCATGTTCGGGTCAAAATCCGGATTTGATTCCATTGAAGAATGCTTCGGCCCCCTGTCCTCCCATATTTTTGCCGCGGAAACAGGTTTGTCCTCGGATCCGCCCATGAACTGGCGGGTGGCGGATCTGGACCGTGTCAGACTGGTTTCAAGCTCCGATGCCCATTCTCCCATGTACATTGGCAGGAACGCTTCGGTTTTTAATACAGAGCTGTCTTTTTTTTCCTTAAAAGATGCCCTTGAAACTGGAGATATGGAAAAATTCCAGGGCACAATTGATATGTATCCCCAGGAGGGCAAGTATCATTTTGACGGGCATAGAAAATGCGGGGTCTGCTTTAATCCCCGGGAAACAAAAAAAAACAATGGGATCTGTCCCCAATGCGGCCGGCCATTGACCCTTGGCGTACTCAACCGGGTAGAGCAGCTGGCCACCCGGCCGGAAGGCTATGTCCCTGAAAAAAGGCACGGGTTTAAAAGCATTGTTCCTTTGTGCGACATTTTGTCAGAGCTTTGCCAGGTGGGGCCCAAAACCAAAAAAGTCACGGCCTGTTACAATAAAGCCCTTGCCGCTCTGGGACCGGAGCTTGACATTCTTCTTGAACATAGTGCAGGGGATATATCAAAGGCGAAAATTCCCCTGCTGGACCGGGCCGTGGACAGGATGCGCCGTAAAAAAGTCTCAATCTCACCGGGTTTTGACGGAGAGTACGGAAAGGTCAGCCTTTTTGAACAGGGAGAAAGGGAAAGCCTTAGCGGAGAGGCAGATTTATTTTCTGCTTTTGGAAAAAAACCAGTGAGAAAAAAACAGCCGGGAGCAGGCAGGAAACAGTCCACTGCCCAAAGGACATCCCCTGGCATGGAAACCGGAGTTGAACCCGGGCCGGAGATGTTCAGGTCCGGCGCACTGCCTGAAAAAAAACACAATAAAAAAAAACAGCCGGGCCGGGCCGGGAATGAAGAAAATCCTTCCCGGGATGACTCCGGGCTGACTTTAAATGATGAACAGCGCCGGGCCCTGTCTGTGGAAGGTGTTCCCCTTATTATTGAGGCAGGTCCGGGAACGGGAAAGACAAGAACCATTACAGCAAAGATCGCCTGTATGATTTCTGAAAAAGGGGTGGCGCCTGAATCGATTCTGGCGCTGACCTTTACCAACCGGGCCGCAGGGGAAATTAAAGAGAGGATAGAGCAAAGTGTGCCGGGAAAAGGGAAAAAAGTTGCTGCCTTTACCTTTCACGCGTTTTCTCTGTCTGTCTTAAAGGAACTTGGACAGTTTGATTCTGCTGTAGCAGAGGATGCTGTCAGAAAAGAGATCCTTAAGCAGGCGTTTTTACATGCCGGGTTCTCCGATACCCAAAAAGACCTTGACCGTATTGATCAGAAAATTGCAGGGGCCAAACAGCAGGGGCTTACCTGTAAAGATGGGTTAAGGGATGCGGTTGGCCACAAGGATCAGGAAATGGTCACAAAGGTGTGGAAAGCCTATGACCATCTGATGACATCCAGGAAACTTGTGGATTTCGAAGATCTGATAACCATGGTTTTAAATCTGATGAAAAACAATGCAGATATCCTTGAATCCATGCAGAACAGGTTTTCCTTCATTTTTGTAGACGAATATCAGGATATCAACATGGGGCAGTACATCCTGATTAAACTGCTGGCCGGAAAAGGTGAAGGGCTTAACGTGATAGGTGATCCAGATCAGTCCATATACGGGTTCAGAGGATCTGACAACCGGTATTTCAGGCAGTTTATGACCGACTATCCAGATGCGGTAAAGATTATTTTAAATAAAAATTACCGTTCCACCCAGACCATTTTAAACGCGTCCTTTCAGATGATAACCCGATCAGAAACGGACAGTGAAAAGGAAAAGCTGTTTTCCGATATTAACGGGAAAAACAGGCTTGTTATTTTGGAAACCGCTTCGGACAAGGCTGAAGCAGCTGCTGTGGGAAAGCAGATTGAACGCCTTCTGGGCGGGCTGTCCCTTTTTTCCATGGATGCAGGAAAAGCAGATGCATCTTCATTTTCAGAACGGTCCTTTTCTGATTTTGCCGTGCTGTACAGAACCCGGAAACAGGCAGGGGTTTTTGCCAGCGCCTTTGAACAGGCAGGGATTCCCTTTCAGACGGCAGATAAGGAAAATGTGCTGGTAAGGCCGGGGATTAAGGAGCTTGTTGCCCTTGCCCGGATTCTGGGGAAAAGGGGCGCCTTTCCAGACCTTGACATTCTTTTTGATCATTTAAAGACAGGTGTGGGCAAAAAGACAAGGGAAAAGCTCAGGGACTGGTTTTATTCCCTTGACGGCACCATTGAACATCTGCTGCACAGGCTTGTAGACAATCCTTTGCCGGGGATTAGAAAGGATATCTGGAAAAACATTTCCCAGGCCTGCAAAAAGATTGAGAAACTGGGTGGTGAGCTGGAAACACAAAGCACACAGCATGGGATTGAACTGCTTGCCGGAAATTTTGGGATTCAGGAAAAGATTTTAAAGGATGAAGAAAGTACGGCCGTGTTCAATCAGATGGTGTCGGAGGCGGATGACAGCACAAAGGGCCTTTCCCCCTTTCTTGACCGCATTGCCCTGGAAAGGGATATTGAGACCCTGGAGCCGGGGGCGGAAAAAGTATCCCTGATGACAATTCATGCGGCAAAGGGACTGGAATTTCCTGTTGTGTTCATCACAGGGTGTGAACAGGGCCTTCTCCCCTATTCCAGATACAACAGCCCTGTAGCAGATATAGATGAGGAGCGCCGTCTTTTTTATGTTGCCATGACACGGGCCAGAGATCTTCTCTATTTGACATATGCAAAAAAAAGAAATATTTTTGGATCTGTTGTAAACTGCAGCAGATCCTGTTTTCTGTCGGATATAGAAGAGCAGCTTAAAGAATACACCAGACAGAAATATACGTTAAAGACCCCTGAAATAAAGGAGAAACAGCTGGAGCTGTTTTAATTCGATGACCGGGTTTTTATATCTGACCCCTTACAGGTAAATGTCAACATTAAAAAACTTGATCTTCGAGTTTAAGGAATACTATTTTATGGAAGAAAATGCAATCAGACAAGAAAAGCTTGAAAACGGAGAACTTCTGGAGATTTTTGATCTGTCCAGACGGATTTCAGATGATGCGTTTATCGTTCGAATGAAAGCAGAGATAAACATTCAGGTCAAAGCGGATATGTTTTTAAGAGAGGACTTGAACGGATTTTCAATTCAGGATATTATCGATAAAGTGGGTCCCTCGGCGGCCTATGTGTACGAAGCAGAGAGAAATTTTATAATGGAACAGGACAGAGAAGCTGTTTTCCAGAGTCTTGTGGATACTTTTTTTGACAATATAGTGCCCTATCTTTCAAAGCCGGTATTTCCAAAAAAGATGATTCTTAAAAAGTTCAGCGATTGATTTTAGCGGAAAAGATCACGTTTTGGGGTAAGAAATCAATGAAGTGGTGCAGATTATTAATTTTCGTTATTCTGCTGGTTCTGCCGGGCCAGGCCCTGGCGGATATTTATATGTACATTGACAGCGGCGGTGTGGTCCATTTTACCAATGTCCCCACCTCTTCCGATTATAAGCTCTATATCCGTGAACTTCCGGAAGGAAGAAACAATTTACAGAGAAGCAGCTCATTTAACAGAAGAAATACGTCACAGGATACCGGACGGTTTGATTCTGAAATATCCATGGCAGCAGAGAAATTCGGCCTTGAGCCCTCCCTTGTTAAAGCTGTGATTGAGGTTGAGTCTGCCTTTGATCCCCATGCTGTTTCAAGGAAAGGGGCAAAGGGGCTGATGCAGATCATGCCGGACAATTACACGTCCCTGGGCATTTCAGACCCCTTTGACCCTTATCAGAATATTATGGGCGGCACCCTTTATCTTAAACAGCTTTTTAACAGGTACAGCGGAAAACTGCCCCTTGTTCTTGCCGCTTACAATGCCGGACCCAGTGCTGTTGACAGATACAAAGCAATCCCTCCCTTTAACGAGACAAGACGCTATGTCAGAAAAGTAATGCAGCGTTATTCCCTTTACAATTCATCTTTTTAGCCTAATGGTCAGGTTAGCCTAATGATCAGGTTTTTTCACCCTGATCCCGTTTCACAAATCAGACTCAAAAATCAAGTCAGACACAATAATTTGTTCATCCGGTGATTTGTTTTTTGTGTCTGACGTTTCACAGCTAATTTTCCTGTTTTAATTCAGTTGCCTTCACACAGCCCCAGGTCCATAGTTTTGATGAATTGTGAAAGCTTTTCCTTTATTTCAGGACGCTCCATGGCAAAAGCCAGATTGGCCATTTGAAATCCAGCCTTGTCACCGCAGTCAAAACGGGTGCCTTCAAATTTGTACCCGAATATGGGCTGGGTTTTCAGCAGTTTTTCCATGGCATCGGTCAGCTGGATTTCTCCGCCGGCACCTGCCTTTTTCTGACCCAGAAGATCAAAAATATGGGGGGTTAAAATGTATCGGCCAATTATGGCAAGATTTGAAGGGGCATCTGTCGGTGCGGGTTTTTCAATCATTCCCCGGATACGCACCACATTGTCCTCTATTTCATTTCCCTTGATAATGCCGTATTTATCTGTCTGGTCTTTTTCAACTTCCATTACTGCTGCAATGGATGCTCTGAGCCGGTCAAAGCGCTGAATCATCTGGGAGAGGACCGGGGTTTTTGATTTGATCAGATCATCTGCAAGAAGTACGGCAAAGGGCTCGTCTCCCACTATGTCCCTGGCGCACCAGATGGCGTGTCCCAATCCTTTGGGTTCGTTCTGCCTGGTATAAACAATGGTTCCTGTTTTTGGCACCAGCTCTTCCACCTGCTTTAAAAGGTCATCCTTTTTTTTGTTTTTAAGGCTGAGTTCCAGTTCAAAGGATCTGTCAAAATGGTCTTCCAGGGCTTTTTTCCCTCTGCCTGTTACAAAAATAATCTGCTCTATACCGGCGGAAAAGGCCTCTTCAACGGCATACTGGATAATGGGTTTGTCAACAACGGTAAGCATTTCTTTTGCCATGGCTTTTGTTGCAGGAATAAATCTTGTGCCAAGTCCTGCAACAGGAAAGACAGCTTTTCTTATTTTCATGAAGATCTCCTTTTGTGCAGCGTCTAGATTTGTTTTATGGATTTTGATGATCAGGTTTTTATACTCGATCATCAAGTTTTTTGAATAGTGCCGCCCCCACCGGTTGCTCTGTCATGAACGAGAACGTCGGAGGACTTTGGTTCTCAATGTTCAGGACAGAGCAACCGGTGGGGGGTTTTAATCGGTTTTTCCATAGAAAAACTTGATAATCGAGTTATACCTTCTATACCTTCAAGCGTCAGGCCTGGGGTTAAAAAAATTCAATTATCTATTTTTAATATGTTTTATTCCATATGTCAATTCTGGGTGGTTTTTATCCTGGACTGTCCCTGATAATTTTTATCAGGGATTGCGGTTTATTATTGACATTTGCCCTTGTAAGTCTTAGCTCTAGTGTAGCATATTGTTATAAAATTATGTTGACTTGAAAACAGTATTGCGCTTAACTAAAATAATTCATAATATCATGGACTTCTGTTAAGGGTACAGATTTGTCCGTAAAACGTTAAGAGGAAATTATAATGAAAATAGCAGTAAGTTCTACTGGAAAAGATCTGAATTCAAAACTTGAGACAAGATTCGGAAGGAGCGATTTTTTTGTTGTTGTTGAGACTGAGGATATGAGTTTTCAGGTGTTTCAAAATGAAAACAAGGAATTGAACAGCGGCGCCGGGATTCAGACGGCAAGCTTTGTCGCCTCAAAAGGCGTTGAAGCTGTTGTTACAGGCAATTGCGGTCCCAAGGCCATGCAGGTACTGACAGCTGGCAATATTGAGCTGTTTACGGTTCAGGGCGGTACGGTCAGGCAAGCTGTAGAAGCGTTTAAAAATCGGGATACGTCTGCGTCTGCAGCCCCTTCGGCAGCAGGAAAACCAGGTGTCTCTTCAGGTGGGTCCGGTGGAAATACCGGTACTTGCCCCTGTGGTAAAGGCGGCGGTGGTGGACGTGGCATGGGCGGCGGCGGTCGTGGCATGGGTGGCGGCGGGGGTCGTGGTATGGGCGGCGGCGGCGGCCAGGGCCAGGGCGGACGTAGATCTTAGATTTTCTATTCTGATATGGAAATCATGTAAACCAGAAAGAGTATTCCTGGACCCCTGTTTTTCAGCAGGGGTTCAGAAGGATGGTAAAGGAGAAAAAAATGACGCAGACTGCGCTTATCCGCTGTGAAAAGAATGAGAACAGGTGCTCTTTGACAGGATGTTTCAAAAGTATGATCTCTGCAAAAGAAGGGTTTGCCCGGTATGACGAATGTGCACCGGCGGGGGTGTTTACATGCCGGTGTCCCGGAGACAATGCCGTTGAGTTTGCAAAAATATTAAAGTCAAAAGGGGCGGAAGCCATTCATTTCTGTACCTGTACCTTTGCAAAAAAAGGAAAGGACGGCTGGGATGATTCCAACGGCGGCTTTTGTGAACATATTGACAGTATTATTGAGCGGGTTCACGCTGCTACGGGGCTGAGCTGCGTCAAAGGGTCAGCCCATCTTTCCAGTGGATATAGTCCGAAAATATGGAAATAAAAGGGGTTTTAAAAAAATCTGACGTTACCTGGATGCAGGTAAACCGTTTTTTTTAAAGGTCTTGAAATCAAAATAACAGCCATTGGGGGAGGTGAAGTGGGAAATACAGAGATTCAGCCAAATAAAATCAAACAATTAAAAAGAGGTCAGCGTATCGCTTTGATTTCCACTTTTTTGATTTTGTTTCTGGCTGTATTCAAGTGGCTTGTGGGGCATTTTTTCAATTCTCAACTTCTTGTGGCAGATGCCTGGCACAGTCTGTCTGATGTTCTGATAAACTTAACTTCTCTCATTGGTTTGTGGCTGGCTTCCAGAAAAAAGACAACCCGGTTTCCCTATGGCCTTTACCGGGCTGAAACCCTGGCCTGTTTTTTTATAGGTGTGCTGATTATTTATATTGGAGTGGATCTTTTCAGGGAAGGCTGGGGAAAATTGTTTCAACTGGAGCTGACGACTGAATTTCCTGTTTTTCCAGTTGGTGCTGCACTTGTGTCCTGCGCGATTGCCTGTGTGCTTGCCGTAAAACAGCGGGCTGTGGGAAAGGCCATTGGCTCCCAGGCGCTTCTGGCCACTGCAAGAGATGCCTTTTTTGATATTTTTACATCCCTAGTTGTCCTGGTCGGCATTTTGCTGGTTTATGCGGAAATTCCCTATGTGGAGGGCGTTGTCGTCATCATCATATCAATTTTTATTGTTAAGCTGGGTATAGAAACAGCTATTACCTCTGTGCTGATCCTCATGGATGCCAATCTGGATTCAGATCTTCAGTCGGAAATTGAAGAAAAACTCAACAGTATTTACGGTGTCAAGGGGGTCACAGGGGTGAAAATAAGGCAGTCCGGTCCCTTTAAGATGGTTGAATGCATTATCAGGACAAATCCCTCCCTTCCACTTTACAGAACCCACAGCCTGGCTGACCGCGCTGAAGAAATTCTTTTCAATGATTACGATAATATTGAATCCGCCTTTGTCCATGTTGAACCGGATAAGAATCATGTGATCAAAGCCATTGTTCCCGTTCATTCCAAAGACGGGATCAACTCCAGGATACACGGCCATTTTGGCAGAGCGCCGTATTTTATGATTTTTACCCTTAATGGTGAAGAGATAGAGGTGCTGAATTATTATGAAAATGAATTTCTCGATCAGAGAGAACACATTGGATTAAAGGTGGTAAGGGCCATATCAGCGTACAGTGCTGATCTTCTGTTTGCTGCCAATGTGGGGGAAATTTCATTTCACATGTTGAAAAATAATTTTGTCGATATTTACAAGGTAGATAAAGAGATCACAGTGGCAGATGCCGTTCATGCCTACCAGAACAATGAGCTGGCAGCGATTTTTGAACCTACCCATTCCATTGAAAATTCTCCGGTAATGAAATCCTGATACTCGATCATCAAGTTTTTTGAATACCGCTGGGGGCTCTTAATCGGCTCTTCCATAAAAACTTGATAACCGAGTGATAAAAACTAAACAACCACCGTCTAAAGACGGTGGGTTGAAATTAAGGACTGAAAGTCCGGATACGGGTCCAAGACCCGTCCTGTACGTGCTCGTGCTCGTGCTCGTAAACGGAGTAATAATTCATAATGTTAGATC
>JAYEJJ010000161.1:0-3095 GCA_034660495.1 Thermodesulfobacteriota bacterium
TCATACAAACCATACTTGATCAGGTCATGGGCATGGCGATTAACTATTGGGGACTGGGAGAGACACACCCCGCATTAGCAATCGAAAGGTAATGAGAAATGTTTCTTACTCCCCAGAAAGTTGAGTAATGTAATGGGGAGACAATGGAATATGCAGAAGGTTAAAAGTCCGCCCGAAGGGCGCTAAGTCACAAATCCATACACGACCCATTGTTTTTATTAGGAGGTGTATGGATTGTCCATATTCCAAACGTATAAAAGGTTGAAATAACAAATTCTGATCTATAAATAATTTTGAATGACATTGGGCGGAACCGGGGGAAAAGGATATCACCACACCGGCGATGAAATTTTCAATAAACGGCCTTGCTGCCGTACCTATAATGACTGCCGCTGCCGCCACCATTATGGAAATTACGGTTTTGGGCATTTTGCCCATAAATGGAAAAGCCAGAATATTGACCAGAATCAGAATAAATATTAGAAGCAGTCCCCTTCTGAAAATAGTAAACCTTTCCCTGATACTTTTTACTGCAATTTTTGGCATCCTTCATATCAGCTAAAAGTAGTTTACAGTCTTTTAGAAAAAATCTCTTTAAACAGGGCATTCTCTCAAAAAGTGTAAAGTACGTATGAAGGATGCCCAATTTTTTTGGTTTTTTTAAGGTGGTTCTTAACCGGCGTGGATGTATCCACCGGCGACATTTTATCCAGTTCTTTTATCTGTTTTGTCCGCTTTTTTTCATGGGAAAGAAGAATAGCCCGGATAAAACCGAACAGCAGGAGAATTGCCACACATGAAAATACCAGATAAAAAATTGTATATTCATCCATGGAATGTAGCTATCCTTTTTTAATAGAAACCGGGATGCCGGCCACTGACCAGATCACGGAAGTGACAAAAGCAGCGATCTGCTGGTTTACAAATCCGGTTATATCCCTGAACTGCCTGGCTATTTCATTTTCAGGCACAATCCCTGAACCGACTTCATTGGACACCAGAATCACCGGGCAAACAGCTGTTTCAAGCGCATAAATCACTTCATTACAGGCTTGATAAATATCTTCTTCGCCATGTCCTTTGGCTAAAAGATTTGAAACCCACAGCGTCAGGCAGTCCACAAGAAGCACATCCGCCTCCTTTGACAGCCGGCTGACAGCTGCTGCAAGATCCATTGGGACTTCAGCGGTTTCCCACAGATCCCCCCGGTCCTGTTTATGTCTCATCACCCGTTTTTCCATCTCCGGATCTGAAGGCACGGATGTGGCAATGAATATCTTTTTTGTGCCCGGCATCTGATTTGCCATATTCAGGGCGTGGCGGCTTTTTCCGCTTCTGCAGCCGCCGATTATCAAGGTGGTTTTATTTTCCATGTTCAAGCTCTTTGTGGGTTTTAGGCTCATGATCAGATTAAAATCTTCCAAAATATGGCTTAGGTAGCAAGTTGAAATAAGTTGTGCCTATTGTGCCGAATTTTTATTTGTTTTCAAGGCGGGACAAGGTGCGCATAACAAGCTATGGAAACCTTGTCCCAACGAAGAAAACAGATAAAAAGGCAAGCAGGATGTATAAGTTATTTTCACTTGTTGCCTTAGGATTTGAAGTCGTTTTCAAGGCGAGTTACTGGGAGCATATTGAAATATGTGCCCCGTGGCGCAACAAAGAAGACGGTTTAAAAGACAGGACATAGGGCGATTTTATTCTGATTGGGAGCCTTGTATTAACATCATATCGTTCCGTGATTTGTGGCTTAAAATCATCAGTTATCACTCAGGGGATCTGCTGCATTCTGACTTTCCTCGAAAAGATTATCTTTCTTTACATTAAACTGCTCCTTTATTTTTTCAAGGGAGATCAAGTCACCCTGTCTGGCGGAAGGGGTGAGGTAGGCCTTTAATTTTCTTTCAACCATTCTCGGGTGAATATCTCCTGCAATGGCAGCTACCCCTTCTGCAATGATTTTCTGTAAAAAAAGCTCCTGCACAGTTCTCTCCCTGATATTTGCAGCAAAGGGTTAGAAAAAGAAATTGGCCAGAACAATGCCGTACAAAGTCGATGTCAGTGCAACAGGTATTGTTGCCATGATAATGGCTGAATTCCCCATGCCCGACAGCATTCCTATCAGTCCCACAACACTGCCCACAAGTCCAAATGCTGGCGCAATTTCTCCCATTGTCTGAAGAACCCGGCAGGTTTCTTCCCGTCTCATTTTAAAAAAATACATTTCAGCATTGAGAAACTCCTTGATCTGGGCCATGGAGCATCCATCCACCAGAAGACCTATGGCCTGACGCAGAAAAATAATTGTGGTCTCTTCTTCATCCATTTGAAGGGCAAGCACCCCTTTTAACCTTTTCTTAACAGACAGGTCCACCATCATTTCCACAATGGCATCAGGATTTCTCACAGGTTTAAAATAAGTGGCCTTTAACACCTTTAACAGGATAACCAGACGTTCAAACCGGTAGCTCAGGAATGTGGCGCCCAGGGTTCCCCCTGCAACGATAACAAACCCGGACAGGTTCAGATAAAGGCCAAGGTTTCCATGGATAAGAAACCCGGACAAAAAAACGCAGACGCAGATCATAAGGCCTATGATATTTCTGCTGCCGTGCTCCCATACCGACTGTTTTTCATAATCACCCATTGTTCTATCCTTTTCTGATCACGTCTTCCGCATCTGTTTTAGTTCACTGACGTCTGTTTCACTGAATAAGGCTTTTTCTCCATTAGAATAATTTCAACCCTGCGGTTAAGTGCGCGTCTGCGAGATGTATTATTGGGGAAAACAGGCTGATGCCAGGCATGCCCGCTGACAAAAAAACGCTCGCTGTCAATACCGCGTTCCTCAATAAGATAGCGGACCACATTGCAGGCCCGTGCCGTTGACAACTCCCAGTTGGTCGGGTATTTGGTTGAAAATGTCGGGGTTGAGTCTGTATGGCCCACCACATTAACAATAAATGAATTGAGTGTGACCAAAATCAAGCAGGTATCTTTTCTTTTATATTCAGGGCATTATAATCATCAGCAGTCAAAATATTTCCTCTTGCATGGCTGATAAAGAACTCCCAGTATTCATCCCAGTTTTTACT
>JAYEJJ010000162.1:0-14751 GCA_034660495.1 Thermodesulfobacteriota bacterium
TGGTTCTCAATGTTCCTGACAGGCAACCGCTGGGGGCTCTTAACCGGTCCTTCCATAAAAACTTGATAATCGAGTTTCACCAAATGATTAACAGAAAAATTTAAATAATAAATCTTGCCCCGGGTTCAAATTTATCGTATCAAAAAGAACAGGCTTTTTCTGTAGAAATGCCCAAAAGTTTTCATTCAGACGGGATAAGGTTCACTGTAAATTTTAAGCTCATGGGTGCCATATGAAAGCAGATCATAAAATCAAAACTTTTCTTTCCCAGAGCCTTACTGAGAAAGACCTGACCTCCCTGTACAAAAATGCTGAAATCAAAAAATTCAACAGACAGCAGACCGTTATCCACCAGGGGGAAGCTGAACAGGAAATGTATATCATCCTCAAGGGAAAAATTTAAATTGTCAAAACCATCAACAACATTAAAAGGACATTGTCAGTTCTTGAATCCGGTGACATTTTCGGCGAAATATCCTTTCTCCACAACAAGCCGAGAACCGCAACTGCTGTTGCCCTTGATCCAACAGATCTTATGATCATTGACAAAACCACCTTTGAAAAATTCGACACTGCCATTCAGCTTTATTTCTATAAATATATCAGCCAGAGCGCCCTGGAAAGACTTCAGCAGATTGAAACACACAAAAAATCCCTTGAATTGAAAAACAGAAAATTAATCACCAAAACCTTTTTGTCATCAACCCAGAAAACAAAGGAAATCCAGGGATCTGATCTCATCAATGAAATAATTGCAAAAATTCCCAGGCTGCCCACCTTTACACTCTCTTTGATCATCAAGCTTTCCAACGGAGAAATAAGCCCCAGGGAAGTTGCAAGACAGGTCAGTCAGGATCCTTCCCTTGCAGGAACAATCCTTAAAACCATCAATTCTTCATTTTATGCCCTTAGAAAGGAAGTAACCGATATTCATCATGCCATCATGCTGCTCGGGTACAATGAAGTCACCCAGATTGTTGTTGCCGACGGCGTCCGAAAGACAATGCCTAAATCCCGGGAATTCAACAGCCTCTACGAGCACTCCCTGGCTGTCTGCCACATTGCCTCGATCCTTTCCTTTGGTCTGAATATTGCCAAACCTGCAGAAATCGGAACCATCGGCCTGATGCATGAATTCGGCCAGCTGGTTATCCTGCTGTTAAAATCCAGAAACAAAAAAATCGGACCGCTTTTTGACCTGGCTGACTCATCCCAGATGGGAAAAGAGCTCCTTAAAAGCTGGCAGATCCCGTCAATTATATACAAAAGCATTGAATATCAGTTTTATCCGGACTTCAGCCCTCCGGATCTTATTCCAGAAGAGGTAAGAGACAATGTTATACTACTCTATCTTTCCCATCTCTGCTGGGATTATCTGAAAAATTCAGACACAGAGACACTTTCGCTGCTGTTTTTTGACGAGTATTTAGAAATAATGCATCTGAAAAAACAGCGCTTTCATGACTTTTTTAACAAAAAAGCCCTTCCTATGATTGTCCGTAAAAAGAAAAGTCTGCCCAATCCGCTTTTAAAAAGGGTATACGCCTACCAGAAAAATCAAACCATATAAATTTTACAGCCCTGGAAATTGAAAATTTTGACAAAAAATTCAAGGCAGGGTTATTTTCCTCTTTTCCGGGTCCTTGTGCCGGCGGTAATAAATGGCAACATGACCGATCAGACCGGCAAGATGGGAACGGCTGGCCTCGGCAATTTCAAGGGCAAGGGCTGTTTTTACCTTTTTTTCCTTGTAATCCACAAATTTAACCTTAATTAATTCACCTGCGTCAAGGGCGGTGTCAACTTCCCTGATCACTCCCTGGGTGAGTCCCTTCTGTCCTACAAAAGCCGACGGTACAATATCATGGGCAAGGCCCCTTAAATATTTTCTCTGTGACCCTTTTAACTCTTTCACTCTCCATCCTTTAACTTGTGTTTTTTCTCTTTTGAGGAACCCGTGGCAAACCGGGCAAACCAACAAACTCATAGATTTTAAACCATAAAAGTAACACTGACTTGTGAAAAAAAAAAGCATTTTTATTTAAAACAAATTAAAACAAAGGCCGTGAAACACTTTCAAAGCCGAATATAAACTGCATATTTTCTTGATTTTTATCTCATATCAGGATAGATTCAGGCCTTGATGATTATTTTTTTTTAAAGGATATATTTTTATGAAGCTGTTTGACAGCCACTGCCACATTGATGATGACTGTTTTAATGATGATTTTGACGATGTCCTGATGCGGGCTGAAAAAACTGGTGTTTATGCCATGATGATTGCAGGTGTCACCCTTGAAACCTGTAGAAAGGCAGTTTGTATTGCAGAACAATACGATCATATTTTTTCTGCCGTGGGCATTCATCCCCATGATGCAAAAAACTGTTCAGACCAGACCATTGATTCCCTTAAGGCGCTTGCCCGGTCCACGCGTGTAAAAGCCTGGGGAGAAATCGGCCTTGACTTCAACAGAATGTTCTCCCCTGCAGAAATTCAGGAGAAATGGCTTGAAAAACAAATGGCAGCAGCTGATGAATCAGACCTTCCCATTATATTCCATGAACGGGATTCAAAGGGCAGATTTCTGGATATTTTGAAAAATTTCAATTTTGAAGAGCGCCAGGGGGTGGTCCATTGTTTCAGCGGAACAAAAGAGGAAATGTTTTCATACCTGGACCTTGGGTATTATATCGGCATCACAGGTATTTTAACCATAAAGAAAAGAGGCGCCTGCCTGAGAAAACTGGCAGAAATGATTCCCGAGGACCGTATCGTTATTGAAACCGACGCACCCTATCTAACCCCGGCACCGGAAAAAAACAAGCATAGAAGAAATGAACCGGCCTTTGTGGCATCCGTCATGGAAAAACTGGCGCAGATCAGGAATAAAACATCTGAAAATCTGTCTGAAACCCTCTGGGACAACACCTGCCGTCTCTATCGTATCAAACAGACTGACAAAGGGTTTGATCTGGGGTGTCTAAAACCCGCTTTTTGGCCCTCTTTTTATTGCTCATTTTTTGGACCTTGAAAAGTAGGCAAAGCGCCCTTGCTGAAAGGCTTTTCGATAATTTATACGAGGGCCAAAAAATGAGCAATGAAAACGGCAGATTTAGACGTCCCAGGTTTGATCCAACAAAAAAACACAGAATATATGCCGTTTAAACATTTTGTCTTGACAAACCCATGCTGACTTAAATATAAATGTTAACCAAATGTAAAAAAAAAGAATATAAAAGATTTACCCGGCACTTAAATCACTGGAGAAAGACAATGAAACCCTCTTTTATTTTAGTATTTTGCTTTACCATTATTTTCATCACCGGAAGCAGCTTTCTTAACGCAGATGAAGGTAAGGATGTGCTTCCTCTTCCTGCAGGATCAATGGTCCTTAAGGCACCACCGGAATTTGAGACCAGATTTAATCCTGTCCCCTTTTCCCATTCCCTGCACTTCAGCAACCCCTGTAAAGCCTGCCATCATAACTGGGACGGCCAGTCAGCGGTTCAGGGATGCGCCACTTCAGGCTGCCATGACCAATTCTGGCCTGAACCGCCTGGTGAAAGGTCAAATCAGGAAAAACAGCTGATTTCAATGACCGGAGCCTACCACAAAGCATGCCGGGGCTGCCATTATCAGCAGTCAAAAGAAAATTCATCAGCTGATCAAAAATCCTGTGCTGTAACAACCGGTCCTGTTTCCTGTGACGGATGTCATTCTGAAACAGATACAGCAAGCACTGACGATCTTGAAACCCTTGAAGTCCCGGTTGGTCCAGTGACCATAGAAGCACCGGAAGATGTCTGGCAGTCAAGGGCCTCGGTTTCCTTCCCCCACTCTGACCATTTTAATTACACCTGCATGACCTGTCACCACGAATGGGATGGGTACAGCCCAATTGAAAGCTGTGCTGCCTGCCATGATGAAACCAGCCCCCACGAAAGCACCAGGGATATTAAAGATCCAAGAAACGCCTACTATTTTCTTGCTGCATACCATAACGGCTGTATCAATTGTCACAGAACCCTCTTAAAACAGAGGCAAACCATTGAAAAAAACGCGCCAGGCAAAAAGAATCTGCCGGCATACGGGCCTGTCCGCTGCAACGGGTGTCATAATATGTAAAACCTGATGATCAAATTTTTAGAATAACGCCGCGCCCAGCGGCGTTTCATTGTTTGTTCACAGGCAATGGTGTCAGATGGTGCCCTGGTCTATGGCATATAAAACCTGTTTTGCAGCATCAAATCCAGGGTCCAGATCCACTGCCTGCTGAAAAAAATCTCTTGCCAGGCTGGAATCCTTCATATCCAGATGAAGCCGGCCGATATTGTACAGGATATACACCTCGTTGGGATGTACTTTCAGCGCCTTTTTATAATGATTCAGAGCGGATTGGAATTCCCCTTTTTTACGATAGATGACTCCCAAGGTATTAAACACATTAAGTGAATCATAGCCAGCATCAAGGAGTTCATTGAGGATCTCTTCGGCATTGCTTAGCTTGTCCTTGTCCAAATAAATTTCAGCCGCCTGCTGCATACAATCCTCAGCGTCTCTGGGACGGCCCAGGGCACGGAATACTTTTCCCATCTCTTCATAGGCTTTGGCAAAAAGCCCATTCAGCTGGGTGGCCCTTCGAAAGGCATCAATGGCTTCTGCATGTTTGCCCTGAACGGTTTTGATATACCCGATATTATAATAGCACTCTGGATTCTCCTGCTGGTTCACCAGGGAATTAAAAATATCAAGGGCTTCTTCGTATCTGCCCAGTTTAATCAGATCAGTTCCTTTTTTTAGCGTCTCCCTTGCCTTCTGAACAACAGGTTCCCTGCCTATTGTTTTAAGGGCCCCAATCACTTTTTTTTCCATGCGCTCTGTATCCACAGGGGAGACAAGAAGTCCTGTAACACCTGCCTGACCGGCCCGGATCACCTTAAGCCTTGTAAAGGCATCATCACTTAAAAATACGGGAATATCTTCATATTTTTTTTCAGTTCTCAAAATTTTCAAAAATGCAATCCCGGACATCTCCTCCATTGCGTAATCACAAACAATACATGAGATCTTTTCCGTCTTGATTATGTACCAGGCATTGTCAGCACCTCTGGATATGTATACATTCCGGTATCCCAACTGATTTAAAATGGCTGACAGACGTCTCATTTCACTGTCACTGTCGCTCACCAGGAGGAATTTTTCCTGATTCATTCTTTTATCTCCTATAGAAGATCAAGGTAGGGTTTTCTCTTGCCGGCAGGCATGGTTTCAACAGATTTATCTCTGAAAGAAAGAAAATCAAAAATCTCCCGGACCCTTTCTATTACGCTCTCAACAGGATTTTCTGCCAGCTGAAACAAAAACAAATTAAGGCCATTCTCTGCATATTTTTTAATTTTTCTGGCAATAGCGTAGCATTTATCTTCTATTTTTTCAACTTCTTCAAATCTGACATCATCGTAAAAGATCTCTCCCCAGGAATTTTTTATTAAACAGCTGCCTGCGTTTATCACTGGTTTGCCCTTTTTTTTCCCACAATTGATTATCACAATGATCCTATCCCAGAAAGCCGGCTTTGCAAAAAAGGAATCTGACAACTGGGGCCATGGCTGCAGTGCAAGATAAAAGGCATCAAAATCCACAGGTTGATTAAAACTGTCAAAAAGCCTCACAGGAGAATCCACTAAAATTTTTGAGAACGCATAGTGATAGAGCATATTGGACATAACCCATCCCAAAACTTTTGTCAGACTGTCTTCTGAGTAGAGAAATTTTTCTACTCCCCTGCTGTCTGCCCGATGTTGACTCCCCTCTTCCGGCTGCTCTGCTGCAAACAATATCCAGAAATTCTTTGGGGCTTCTGAGGATTTCTGCCAAATCCTGAACTGACAAAAACGTCTGGATTTCAGATAAACTGAACACCTCGGGATTTTACCGGGTTTTTCTTTAAGATATTCTATGGTTTTATTCTGCAGAATGGTCAGCTCATTCTGCTCCCTTGGAGACATATTGTGATTCTTTAAAATCACTTTCTTCAAAAAATTGTATAGATATGCAATTCCATTGGTAAAACTCTGCTCCAGTATATTTTTTTCAGATTCAGACCAGTTCTGGTAAGCCAGCATCTTCTTTACTTTAGAGCTGCCAAGGTGCCACTCATGGATATACTTTTTTAGAATCCTTCTTTCCAGGTCTGTCGCAGGCGGCGCCACAAAAGGATAACCGCATAAACGAAAAAAAATGGCAAGTTTTATCAACCCCAGACGTCTTCCAGCCTTTAACTTCCCATAGAAATCAATAATCCTGTCAAAGGCTAGTACATAGGAGTCTACAAGCTCCTTTTCATCAAGGGACAAAAGGTATTTTCTTTTTATCGTATCGCAGAGCAGATTATCTGCATCTTTTTCCTGCAGACAATAACTTGCAGCCAGGGAAGCCTTTATCAAAGCTTTGGCAGAATCATCCCTGGATTTAGAAATATGCCAGAGAACTCCCCTTGACAGCTCATTCTTGTTTATGGATTCCAGATTTCCAAGATTCACATACACTTCCCTTAAGGATCTTAAAGATAAAACCGTCTCTGCAAATGAATTGTAGTCTTCATCTGTCACCCCTGGAGGAACGACAAACCAGAGCGGAATCTTGCCTGCAATGGTGATACAGGTTCTGTAAAACTCTTCTTTAAGAAGTCCAATGGGTGCTATGGATAAATTTTCCCCGTATATCGGGGCAAAATTGTTCTGTTTTATCTTTTCTGCATCGTGGATAAAAAAAGAGACCTGCTGATTGTATACATCCCTGCAGTATTTCTGGATTTTTTTTAATTTTCTGTCAAGAAAGGCATAAACAGGGGTTGAAATGCTTCTTGTGTCAACAAGCACCCAAAAATCAAAATCAGACCCTTTTGACTGGGTAAGGGTTCCCAGACTTCCTATGTGATAAAGCCCCTGAATAAAAAACCTGTCCGGTGAAAGATTGGATTCATCAGCATTTACCTGTTCAGCAAACCGTTTCGCATGTCTAAACAAAGGAGATTTCTCAAAATAAAAAATACCACCTGTTTCATTAGAATCTACAAAACCGGGACACCCTGGTATATTGGTGTGGATTAAAAAAGGAATTTTTATAAAAATATCCTTTTTCCTGCTGGAAAACCGCTCAATGGCCTGTTTCAGCCTCAGTGAATTGTAACACTCAAAGAACTCCCTGTTTCTCTCAATAACAGACGTCCTGTCAGCCATTACCCCTGACATATCCACAACGTATTCCCTTTTTTTATATTCTGTACCATAAACCAGACAGAAAACCTGATCATCCTGTGAAAACACCCACAGGTCAACCGACTGCAATAGTCAATTTCATATGGTTTGGAGTGGTTTTTAGAGATAAAAGTCAACAATTTCAACATCTAACGTGTCAAAATTAGTATCAACTCATATGAAAAATGCTATACCTCCAATTGTTCTGTATATCCGTCTTCGCAGGGTAAGGGATCTGGAAGAGATATCAAAGCATTATGTTACAACAGGTTTCAGGCAAATGCAAAGTAATTCAGGTTACCCGGTAGAGCCCAGTTTCTCTAAAATTCAATCGGATAATCTGCGACTTAGTGCGGGGGGTAAAGCATTTTCCTGTTTGCGGCAATTTTTTTGCTGTTGAAACGGGCTAATTTATGATAAAATAAACAGATTATTACAAATAGCCCAAATAGCCGGTTTAACCCCCATTATTTTTAAAATCTGCCAGGTTAAGGAGAACACATTCATTTGACAGCCCATAAAGGAATTGAACTGGATCTTATAGACATCCCTTTCAATGAGAATTTAGAAAAGCCAAAACCCGTAAAAAGGCCTTACCTTGAACTGATCCTGAAACAAATTGAAAAACAGGAAGCTTTGTTATCTTTTTCAGGTCAGATTGAACAGATGAATAAAATATTAGAAATGCGCTATGCCTCCACTGATCAGATTGCCTCTGTCCTGCTAAAGGATTTTGCCCTTACCTCAAAACTTCTAAATCTTGCAAACTCTTCGTTTTACGGACAATTTAATACAGGCTACAGTTTTTGGGAAAAAAAGGGGATATCAACGGTTTCAGAAGCCCTGATCATCCTTGGCACAGATCTGATCCAGCAGACAGCAGCCAGCCTTAAAATCTTTGAATTCATGCAAAAAATGTCAAACAACGAAAAGTTGAAACAAAAAGCGGTTTTCTGTTTTATGAGAAGTATAATTGCAAGGAACCTTGCCTATCATCAAAGGCTTGAAAATTTTGAGGAATACCAAGTATCAGCCATGCTTTTAGACCTGGGTGAGTATGTTACACTTTTTTTCTTTCCAGAGATACAAAAAGAAGTTGATCTGGTTATAAAAAACAAAAGAATTGTAAAAGAAGCGGCTTCAAGAAAAATACTGGGCACATCATATTCAAAAATTGGAAGAACTGTGGCTGAAAAATGGCGTATTCCTGAAAAAATCATCTCCACCATAAAACCAGTTTACCTGTTTTCCGCACCTGTAAAACACCTTACCGAATCCCTGTACAAACGGTATGCATCTTCATTTGCCGGAGAAATCACAGACCTAAACTGGGAGATGTCAAAAGAGGATTTGATATACAGACTAACCGAAATAGTTGAACGGTACTCCTTTGTTTTTGATCTGGACCTGGCTTATGTCAGGGAACTTTTCTCATCATCACGAAAAGAAATTACAAAGCACGCAAAACTGCTGAACATAGACCTGAAAACGATGTACCACATGTTCTCAAAATAGCTGCAGATTTCCTGTTTTTGTCAAAAGGCCCTTAAAACCAAACCTGACACTTATGATACGGTTTAAAATCAGGAGTAAAAGATGTGATCGGCACTGCCTTTTTTTCACTCGGTAAATACAAGGAAGTCCTCAAAATCAGTCTTCCCCTGGTCGTGAGCATGGGCGCAACAACTGTGATGGAATTTACAGACCGGATTTTTCTGGGGCGGTATTCCCTGGATGCCCTGGCTGCCTCCATGCCGGCAGGGATCGCTTCTTTTCTGTTCACCTCTTTTTTTCTAGGCACGGCAGGATATGTAAATGTGTTCATTGCCCAGTATATTGGCGCATGTGACAACAAGGGGGTGGGCAGATCCCTGTGGCAGGGGATTTATTTCTCAATTATCGGTGCTGTTCTCATGATTGTCTTATCACTTACAGCTACCCGGTTATTTGCATTTATCGGCCATGAACCGGAAATCCAGACACTGGAAGTGATTTATTTCCGCATATTGTGCTGGGGTGCCGGCGCCGCCATTCTGGGAACCACACTTTCCTGTTTTTATTCAGGCAGAGGATACACAAAAAACGTCATGCTGGTCCATATCATTGGAACGTTTTTTAACGTTCCTCTGGATTATGCCGTCATAAACGGGGTGTGGGGATTTCCTGAACTTGGTATTCAGGGGGCGGCCCTTGCCACGGTATTTTCATGGATACTTATTGCATTGATTTTTATCGGTTTAGTTTTCAAAAAAAAATACAATGAACGTTTCGGGGTATGGCGCTGCAGAAGGTTCCATCCCGAGCTTTTCATGCGCCTGATGAAATTTGGAAAACCTGGTGGCGTTCAATTCTTTCTTGATATTCTTGCGTTTACTTTTTTTATTCTCATTGTTGGACGATTCGGGAAAGCGGAACTGGCTGTCACCAATCTGGTCATGTCCATAAATTCCCTGTCCTATATGCCAATGTTTGGTTTTTCCCTGGGGGTTTCCACCCTGGTCGGGCAGGCCATGGGAGGCGGGAACCCTGATTCAGCAGTAACTGCGGCCAATTCAACGGCGCATATTGCTCTGTCTTATGTGTTCGGGCTGGTCCTGCTTTTTGTTTTTTCCCCCATCCCCTTAATTAAACTGTTTTTACCCCCTGATCTAAGCCCGGGGGAGCTGAACCGTATCATAGAAATGGGAGTCATTCTTTTAAGATTTGTGGCTGCCTATCTTTTTTTTGATTCCATTAATATCATTTATATGGGCGTTCTAAAAGGTGCCGGAGATTCCAGGTTTATCATGTGGAGCATGGGTCTTGCCGCTGTCCTGTTTTTATTTATACCGGTCTGGATAGGCATAACAAACTTTGGTATGGGGCTTTATTTTTCTTGGTCATGTATTACCATTTATTTGTTTATGCTCTGCCTGATGATTTTTACAAGATTCTATAAAGGGAAATGGAAAACCATCAAGGTGATTGAAAATTCCCCTTTCTGACAATTTATCTGAGCAATCCAAGCTTTTCCAGAGGATCAATTCCAGGTGCTGCCCAGTCCTTTGGAGACACCCCTTCAGGCAGTGTAAATGTTTTTAACACCTTTACAAAGGTTTTAGGTGTCTGCATGTGCTGAAGGTACCATAAATCAGCATATAATTTGCCCAGCATTCCCTTATGGACTTTGAGACAGGGCTGATCCGCCCATTCAAAGGCAAGTATTTTACCTTCCCATATTCTGGTTTTTCTGTCCTGTCGGTAGACTATGGTGGCTGCGTTTCTGACTTCAGGAACTCTTTGAGCCAGATCGGCCTCTGAGGGATAACCAAGGGCATACCCCCTTTTTCCCGGGGTTGCATTCAAGAGCACCATCAGGGCATCCTCTTTGCACCAGGGCTGAACGCTGTGAACAAAAAAATTTGAGTTTTCAGGGGAAAAATGCTTTTTTACATATTCTGCCATAAATATTCCCGAGATCACACTCGGACAAAAATGATCGTGAAACTCAAAGGCTCTGACAACATAAGCCGGGGCATTTTCACCCACAGCATTGGCAATGGAAACCACACGGAAGGAGTTGTTGCCGAACACCCTGCCGGCCAGTTTTTTTTCAAATGCCTCACTGTGCTTATACAGATAGTCAGCATCTATTCTTTCAACAGATTTTACTGAAAACACATCTTCAGCATGATTCACAGCCAGTTGCCCACAAGAATAAAGGCAGACCAGTAAAAAGGATGGCGAAACCCTTCCTGTTTCATCAGTGCAAGCTGGGCCTGCCTCAGTGCTTCAGCCTTGGATATGTTTCTGTCTTCAGAATTGCCCTGCAGAGCATAGAATGCCGGAAAAAGCTTCTGAGCCGCCTGATCAGACACGGGCCAGAGAGATCCCAGGGCACTTCTGGCACCGGATTTCAGCACCACACCGGTCAGTCCCAAAGGTGATCTGTCATCGCCTTCGGCTGTCTGACAGGCACTTAAAGAAACAATTTCAACAGGTCTGTCAGCCAGCTGTCTGGGACGGATAAGCATTTCCAGACGATTCATGTCCAGGCGTTTGTCAAAGGTCATAATGAAATTTTTTTCCGGTTCGCCGCCAAAAAATCCATGGGAGGCAATATGCAGTATATTGTACGTTCCAGCCTGAAGTTCAGAACAAAATGGCTCCAGCTCAAAGGCTTTGTTGAACAGAACCTTTCCTGTCATTCTCTGAGACAGGCTTTCAATCTCCTTTTTAACGCCTGGAAGCTTCAGGGCCTGTCTTACCAGATCTGCGTCATAAGTGGAACCCTTTTTATGTTCTGCTGAATCATCCTGTGAATCATCCAGTAATTCATTTTCTGTATGCATTGAATCTTTGCGTTCATAAGGGTCTATTGTCTCAAGGGATAACCCCCTTACCGCACTTTTACCTTTATCCCCGCCACGGGCATCACTGCCGCGGATTCTGAGTGCATTCCAGTAATGACGCGGTAAATCAAAGATCACCGGGCCAGGATCACTTACGCCGGCCAGCAGCGTTCTGTTCTGGTATCTGCCAAGGGGTGCAGGGTCAAGAAGCGTCAGACCCGGCACGGTTACCAGAGCATATTTTTCAATCAAAAAATGCTCCCCGTCCATGAGCGCACCCACGGGAATCAGGCGCAGCACCCCGTCCGGAACAATAACAAGGGTATCAACATTATGGGATCTTAAAACAGGTGTGACCGGTTTGATCAGCCAGTCATACACCCTTTGGGATCTCTCCCTAAAAGGCAGGCCTCTTCTCAGGCAGCGGGCCAGCTGGAGAATTTCGTTTTCAAGCCTGTCCCGCTGAATAAAAGAAGTGGTGCATGTCAATTCTCCATTGACTTCAACGAGAAGTTCCAGTCTGTCCCCAAGCATGATGGGATAAAACACCGCCGTTTTTGGATCAAGATTTTCTATCCCTTTGCTTAAAGCGGCAAGACAGGGATCTCTGAAATAATCCCGAAGTTTGGAAAGCTTGATGCCCTCAACCACCTTCTGGGCTTCCCTGAGCAAATCCTGCCGGACATTTTCCTTAGATTCCCGGGATGCCAGTGTCAGAAGAAGATCTGCCAGCCCCTGATGAATAAGCAGACTTTTTTTATGAAAAAAAAACCTGTCCGGCTGTTTATGGAGACATGCTGACAAAGGGCCTCAATGTGATAGACTGCCCGGCGAAAGGCCTGAACCGCCCGGTCCGGATCGTTTTTTGCCTTTAACAGCCGTCCCATCTGCCATTCCCGGTCCATCAGCAGATCATGGGCCTGGAGTGCCTGGGCGTTTACCAGTGCCTGCTCATTCATTTTTTCAGCCTCATTGAGCTGCCCAAGGGATTCATACAATTCAGCAAGCCCTCCCAGCGCCTGGGCCTGACCGCGGATATCTGACTGATCCCGGGCAAGGGTTAACGCCTGATGAAACGCATTAAAGGATAAACGCGCTGCGGCTTGGGTTTTTCGCTGCTCAGCTTCGGCACCAATTCCCAGAAGAACATCCATTTTCTCTCTGGATGGCTCTGCCTGCTGCACAATCTCCCAGGCAGTGTTCAGCTTTTCAAGGGCCCTGGCATTATCTGTCAAAATATGGGCAAGATTTCTGAGAATCCCGGCCGCCATAACCAGGTCTTTGTGTTGTTGTGTATATTCAAAAGCCTCCTGGAAAAACAGATAGGCCTCTTCCCCCCTTTCCATAGCGGACAGCACTTTGGCAAGGGCATGGGCAGCAGAGGCTGTGCCAAAACTGATGGTTGAGCGCAGGGTCATGGCCATAAACGGATTTCTCTCCGCATAGGACTGGATAAATCTGAGGGCAGTGACTTCGTTTTTGCCGTTTTCTGAACATATGTCAAAGGAAAACCCATGACCGTCAAGCAGGGTTTGACTTTCCCTTCTGGCAAGGGTTACCCCCATTTCAAAACTTTTTTCCAGGGTTTTAACGAAAGGATGGGTCAAATTGATCTCAATATTTTTTAAATCACTTTCTATGTCAACCGAAGCCAGGGGTTCCTCGATCACAGCATTATCATTGATACTGAATCCCAGGGAAACCCGGGTATCCTGGGCATCCTGAGGCAGAGTAAACCGCGCTGCAAACTCATTTACGCCCTCGCTGAACCCCAGGGAGGCATCCAGGCGATCACCCAGGCCCGTAAGATTCCAGATCGTGCCGGCTGCAGTAAGGCCTTCAGCACCGGTACTGGGTGTCCTGTAGTTATCTGCAGTAATGGTGAACCCATAGGGCCTGGTTCTCACTACATCAAGGTCCAGAAAGGCCTGGCCCGGCAGCAGCCCCGGCCGGATACGTCCGTTCATTTTCTCAATCAAAGGGTTCTGAAGCAGGAGTTGAAACCGGTCCTGAAGGTCAGATACATTAAAAGGCTTTTCTTTGCCGGACCAGATTCTTTTTTTAATATACCCTTTTTTCAGCCTGCCGTTTCCAGTAATATTGATCCCATCCAGGTGCCCCTCCCTGATCAAATAGCTTACAATTCCATTATCCACCGTTTGATCAGGTTCCAGAACAGCCCCGGAATTGATATACCCCCTGTCCACATACAGCCGGGTGAGCCTGTACCGCAGTTCTTCCAGATCGGCAATACCAACCTTTTTCCTAACAAAAGTATCAGCCACCTTTAAAAGTTCTTCCTCTGAAATCACTGTATTCCCTTTAAAGATTAAGCCTTTGAGCTCAAACGTCGGTGCCCCGGCAATGGTATCCGGCGCAGACGGCGCAGGGGGCAGGGTAAGCCCTTTACCGGGTTTATCCGGCAGATAATCAGGCAGCTGCGGCCTGTCATCAGCGGGATGCCGCATCATGGGCACTTCAACCAGCCCATCTGCGCTGCAGACGGCAGCTGCAGCAATCAGCATAAATAGTAAAAAAAGAGTCAGATTCAGACGTTTCAACTGTACGCTCCTCTTCTGCTTTTTTCCCAGGTAGAATTCATAATTTCCGTGCATACTCTTTCCCAATGAATCTGTTTATCCAGGGGTCTTCTTTGTCAATAAAATCAATTGATATGATCATTATCTGTCTTCCCTTTATTTTTTTCCCCTTTTCTATCTGTTTTCAGCAGCATGTCGAGACGGCTCTTATCCCAGTAAAATTCCTGATAATCTTCCGGACTGACCGGCATTCCGGCTCGTCCGCCAAATACAAGTGAATTCTCCCCCTGGCCCCCCTGAACAGAGCAGGGATCAGTGGCCAGACGGATCGGCTGAAAAAAAATAACCGCTGTCTGCACCAAAGCACCTGTGATATCCAGTTCCGGAACACTCAACAACCACCGTCTAAAGACGGTGGGTTGAAATTAAGGACTGAAAGTCCGGATACGGGTCCAAGACCCGTCCTGTACGTGCTCGTGCTCGTGCTCGTGCTCGTAAACGGAGTAATAATTCATAATATTAGATCATGAAAAAATAGATGTTTATAAAGTCTCCATTGAATTCATGGCTATTGCGATCAAAATAGCTGATAGTATTCCAAGAGGGTATTCTTCGCTTGC
>JAYEJJ010000163.1:0-14743 GCA_034660495.1 Thermodesulfobacteriota bacterium
GACTGCTTTCCATTTTTTAAAATGGCTTGGAATATTTTCCGAGAACGTTCCCAATAATTTATCATTTTGAAGCCTTCTTTTAGAGTGATTTTTTCAAAAGATTATATCTTAAAATGACAAAAATATCGGCATCCTTCATATCAGCATAAAAGTACTTTACACTTTTTCAGTAAAACCACCTTTAAATTAAGGAATGGTTTCAGAAAGTGTAAAGTACTTATGAAGGATGCCAAAATAGGCATCCTTCATATCACCTCAAAAGTACTTTACACTCTTTTGGGAAAAATCCCTGTTAAATAGGGAGTAGCTCCAGAAAGTGTAAAGTACTTATGAAGGATGCCAATTTGTGGGCATGAAAAATATATTTTCCATCAGACACAAAGGCAGCTCAAGTGTAACCATTTCCCAGAACGGCTGTGACATTGAAATTGCCACGGGCAGTACCAGATACATACCAGACTCTTCCCATGTTGCTTTCCGTCCCGAGGACATCACTCTTTCAGATGTCCCGCCCAGTGCTCAATTTTTGGAAGGTACAATCACAGCCCTTGGGGCCAGGGAATTTTTTTATGATGTTTATATTGATGCGCAGGGGGGTCAGTTCACTGCCCGGTGCACCCGCCAGAACATTGTAAGACAGAATTTGACCCCGGAAACCCAAGTGTTTATCTCCATCCCGCCGGGTCGCCTTCATTTTTTTTGATCCTCCCATGAAAAAACTTGATCATCAGGTGATTCCGGTTTTTATGGAAGAACCGAGCAACCCCTGGAGGCGGTGCTATTCAAAGAAATTAATGATCGAGTAAAAATAAACATGAGCTGCAGGCTCGCAACAAAGAACAGGATAAGAACTCAAACCCGGATAAAATTCCCAGGGTGGAGCTCTGTCCCTGACAAGACGGTCCAGGGGATATCTGCCCCAAAGCCCTGAGAATCAGGCGCTGCAGTCCGGATTGTCACAAGGATTTTTACGATGAATGAGAATCTGGCTTTCTCTCAACTTATTGAAAACACAGCATAAAATAAAAATAACAGCTGTGTTCCCCGTTTTGCACGCCATTTAGAAGAAACTACAGATTTCTTCAAATAAAGAAGCACCGTAACATAACTGCCTAAAATGATTTGTTATACAAAATTTAAGGAAAATTGGACATTTGCTTATTTTTGTTGCTTATAACTTCCTGAAATTATTGACAGCGATTATGTGAATATTATATAGGTAGTGAAATTCCAGTGGGTTATATATGCCCTGACTGCCCAAAAAATTTTAATATACTTCAAGCAAATTTGAAGAAGTCTGAAGTTTTAAGTTTTAAGTGTTAAGAAGAAACAGCTGACAGCTGATGATGCTTTCATCATTTGATGTGGCCGGGTTGATGATCATCAGGTTAACGTATGCATGGAGGCACAAATTATAATTTAGCCATAGGGGGTGCTGTATGATAAGGGTTGAAATTTCACTTTTTTTAAAGAACGCGCCGGGAGAACTGGGCAATTTAACAGGTTTTCTGGGAGATTCAGGTGTTAATATTGACGCAATTACCATTCAGGATGCCTCTGCCTATGTTCAGAGCCTGTTTGAGGCAAGGGGAAAGTCTTTAAAAAGAATTGCCTCTTCAGCCAGCTATAGTTCTGTCAGAAGGGATTCAGCGCAGTTTGCGCTGATACGGATGCTTGTGGATAAACCAGACAAAGCTGTGGCACTTCTCAAGGAAAAAGAGTATATTTTTGACACAAAGGACGTGATTGCCATTGATCTTGAAAATATACCGGGAAAGCTGTCTTCTGTCGCTAAAAAATTCGGGGAAAAGGGTATCAATATAAACTATGTTTATGGATCTGTGTCTCCTGGAGATGCAAAATGCCTGTTTGTATTTTCGCCGGAGGACGTTGAGCTGGCTGAAAAAATATTTCAGGAATAAAAACAGCGCCCGGGTCGCATTCTTTTTGGGATGAACCTGACCCGGGTGCTTTTTTGTCAATGGGGCTTTCTCTTGTCCTTTAGAATATTGTTGGAAATAACAATTCTCTGGATTTCCGAGGTGCCTTCGTAGATGGTAAACACCCTGGCATCTCTGTAAAAGCGTTCAACCGGGTAGTCCTTGGTAAACCCGTATCCCCCGTGGAGCTGAATCGCCCGGGCTGTGATCTGGTTGACCATTTCAGAGGCAAAGAGCTTTGCCATGGAGGCCTCTGTGGTATACCGCTCCCCGCTGTCTTTTTTGGCCGCAGCCGACAGAATCAGCTGGCGGGCGGCTTCAATCTGGGTGGCCATGTCGGCAATCTGCCAGCGGATGCCCTGGTGTTTGGTAACAGCCATTCCAAATTGTTTTCTTTTTTTGGTGTAATTTATGGCAGCATCCATTGCTGCCTGGGCAACCCCCAGCGCCTGGGAGGCAATTCCAATGCGGCCTCCGTCAAGGCCGGACATGGCGATTTTAAACCCGTCTCCTTCCTTGCCGAGCAGGTTTTATGCCGGAACCTCACAGTTTTCAAAAATCAGGTCTGTGGTGTCCGAGGCCCGCAGTCCCATTTTGTCTTCCTTGCGGCCCACAATAAATCCTGGAAGGCCCTTGGGGACAATAAAGGCGCTGATGCCTCTGTGACCGGCGCTTTCATCGGTTTTAGCTGTAACTATGACGGTGCTGGAGTTTTCACCCGAGGTAATAAATCGCTTGGTTCCGTTTATGACATAGACATCTCCCCTGCGCACGGCTGACGTGGTTTGGCTGACCGGGTCAGACCCGGCTTCAGGCTCAGTCAGGGCAAAGGCGCCAATAACGTCTCCTGAAGCCAGGGGAATGAGAAATTTCTTTTTCTGTTCCGTATTTGAGCATGCTTTCGCAGACAATGGAGTTCTGAACCGACATGACCACAGAGGTGGACGCGCAGGAATAGGCAATTTTCGACAGCGCCAGAACATAGCTGATGGTGTCTGAGTTTTCACCGCCGTATTCCTCTGGAATCATCATTCCCATCAATCCCAGTTCTCCCATCTGTTTAAAGTTTTCTGCCGGAAATTCCTTTGTTCTGTCCCGTTCAGCAGCGGTTGCTGCGATTACTTTTCTGGAAAATTCACGAACCATGCTCTGGATCATTTTTTGTTCGTCAGTAAGTTCAGAACTCCTGACCTCAGCTAATTTTGAATGCATAATCATTTTCTATATATAGTATTTTTTTTTAAAAACAAAGACAATAAGCACAATATATGGTATTTGTCTGGTTTTTTTATGCATTTAAAATTACGATCCTAAATTTGAATATTTTCAGTTAAAACAATATATTAGGTTTGTGGTGTCAGGAGCTCTGAAGTTTGAATAACATGAGAGGCTCCTTTTTATAACAGCCATGCCGCCAGGGCACGGCAAAACATGAAAGAACCCGTGCATCGTTCTTTCATTCAGACAGTTATCATACACTTGAATCAGGGGCTGTATACCACCACAATAAGCTCAGCATCTGTGTCGCCTGTGTTTTTCAGGTCGTGCTTGATGCCTGAATTAAAGTGCAGGGAGTCTCCCGGCTTAAGCGCGTTGATATTGTCTCCCACCTGAATCTGTACCTCTCCTTTTAACACATAGACAAATTCTTCCCCTTCATGCTGAAATCCCACACCGTCATGGGGCTGCTGGGCTTCAACCACAATGAGAAAGGCTTTGAGATGTTTGTTTTCAGCATTGGGGGTTAACGGGGGGTATAGGCATAATTGTTGGTGCGTTTGGTATAGGCCTCTGCCCGTTCCTCTGAGCTCGCTTCCTGTTCCTTCAGGAAAAAATTGGAATCAATGCCAAGTGCCCGGGATATCTGAAGTAAATTGCCCACGGAAGGGATCTGATCCCCTGATTCCACTTTTTTAATGAAATCCTTGGCCAGACCGGTTTCATTGGCCAGAACATCCAGGGTCATTTTTTTGTCAAGCCTTACCTTTTTTATTTTTTATTTTTTTCCCCGTGGAAATAGTTTTATTTTTGGGTTGTGTCATAATTTCTCCTCTATAAAGATGTTTATATGAAAGCCATCAGCACTGTTGATCGAGCGCTCAGTCATGCATGGCAGAAACAAAAAGGCTGTCAAGTTTTTTTAACAACCTTTTTGTTTTTTTTGGGGCAGACGCGCCTTGACAATCAAGGCCTTTAAACAGGTTACTAGGTGATCGGCACAATCCAGTTTTCAGTATCGTCAATTTTTCCATACTGGATGCCGGTTATTTCATCATGAAATTTAAGGGCCATGGGGCCAATTTCTCCGGAGCTGATTTTCATGATGGTATCACCATATTTGATTTCGCCCACAGGTGAGATCACAGCAGCTGTTCCTGAGCCGAAAACCTCTTTTAAGCTGCCGTCCTTATGGGCGGCCATTACCTCGTCAATACTGATTTTCCTTTCAGATGTTTTGATGCCCCATTTTTTTGACAGGTCAAGAACTGTGTCCCGGGTGATGCCGGGCAGAATGCTTCCGTTGAGTTCAGGAGTGATCAATTCATCATTGATATAAAAGAAGATGTTCATTGCGCCGACCTCTTCAATATATTTAAGTTCCACCCCGTCAAGCCAGAGGACCTGAGCATATCCTTCCTTTTTGGCCTTTTCCGACGCATAAAGACTGGCCGCGTAGTTTCCCGGGGTTTTGTACTCTCCCACACCGCCCCGAACGGCTCTGACATGGTTTTTTGATACATAGATTTTTACCGGGCTGAATCCTGATGCATAGTATGCCCCCACCGGGGAGAGGATAATGAAGAATCTGTAGGTGTCAGAGGCCTTGACTCCGAGAAAGGCATCGGTTGAAATAATTGTCGGCCGGATATACAGGGACGTGCCAAAGCTTTCCGGAATCCAGTCTTTTTCAAGTTTAATCAGGGTTTTCAGGCAGTCCATTACAAAATCGGTATCGATTTCAGGAATACACATGCCTCTGGAGGATCTGTTTAAACGGTCAAAGTTTTTATCCGGTCTGAAAAGCCGGATATCCCCTTTTTCACTTTTGTATGCTTTCAGGCCTTCAAAAACTGCCTGGCCGTAGTGCAGCATCATGGTGGCAGGGGAGAGATCAAGATTTTTAAACGGTTCAATGCGCGGATTATGCCATCCCTTTTCAGGGGTGTAGTCCATGTTGAACATGTGATCGGTGAAAATTGTTCCAAAATGAAGTTCCGAGTCTTCAGGTCTTTTTCCTTTTTCCTTTTTTTCTGTAATGGTTAACCCCATTTGGCCTCCTCCATAAATTACTTCCTCCATAAATAAATTGTTTGTACCAAATTCTTTTTTTTATGGTAAGAATCTGATAATGAGTATCTTAAGGGTAAATTATGATTCTGAACCCAGCCCTTTGTCAAGGTAATTTTGACGGGACCCCTTAATTTGAAGTAAAACAAAGGCAGGATCAGGAATGTTTGAACAGGAGGCAGGTATGACAACAATGAAAGCGCTTGTAAAGGCCAGACCGGAAAAAGGCCTCTGGCTGCAGGATGTCCCTGTTCCAGAGATCGGGGACAGTGATGTACTCATTAAAATCAGTAAAACAGCCATATGCGGTACAGATGTCCATATCTACAACTGGGACACCTGGGCCAGTAAAACCATTCCCGTGCCCATGCATGTGGGCCATGAATTTGTCGGTCATGTGGCCGAAGTGGGCAGAAATGTTCACGATTTCAAGCCCGGGGATCTGGTTTCAGGAGAGGGGCACCTGGTATGCGGCCACTGCCGGAACTGCCTTGCCGGCCGCAGGCATCTGTGCATGAACACCAGCGGTGTCGGCGTAAACCGTCCGGGTGCCTATGCAGAATACCTGTCCATCCCCGTGACCAATGTCTGGTATTGTGATCCTGAGATTCCCCTTAATGTGCCGGCCTGTTTTGATCCCCTGGGAAATGCGGCGCATACAGCCCTGTCCTTTGATATTCTGGGGGAGGATGTGCTCATCACCGGGGCCGGTCCCATAGGCTGCATGGCAGCCATGATTGCCCGGCATGCAGGTGCCAGATATGTGGTGGTGACGGATATGTGGTGGTGACGGATATGTGGTGGTGACGGATATCAACCCTACCGCCTGGATCTGGCCCTGAAATCCGGTGCCACCTCTGTGATCGATGTAACCAAGGAGACGGTTGAAGATACTAAAAAAATGCTGGGCATGAAAGAGGGATTTGATGTTGCCCTTGAGATGTCAGGCAATCCAGAAGCCTTTCATTCAATTATTGACAATATGTGCCATGGCGGAAAAATCGCCGTCCTCGGCATTATGCCTGGAGAAACAGCGATAGACTGGAACAAGATTGTTTTTAACGGACTGACTCTTAAGGGAATTTACGGCCGGGAAATGTATGAAACCTGGTATAAAATGACATCAATGATCCAGACCGGTCTTGATATTACACCGATTATCACCCATAAATTCCATTATACTGATTTTCAGAAAGGATTTAACGTCATGCGCTCGGGAAAATCCGGCAAGGTTGTTCTGGACTGGGAATAGATGTCTCAAATCGTAACACTATGGGGAATTGAGAAGGGGATTCAAAGAAATCTTTACACCTGCGAAGAAAATTCGTAAAAAAAATCTTGACATTATGCGAAAAATCTTAGATAACACCCATGACTTGAGTTTGAAGGTAGCTGCATGAGGTAGCCCCCATCTCTATTTTTATTATCAGAAAATTTTATGCCATTTCAGATTGATATACGGATCCAATCTGTTTTTAGACTTTTAAGGAGATTTTTAAATGAACGATTTTTTACAGAGCCTTCGCGGAGGGCAGAAAGATAAGCGTGCGCCTAAGACCAGAAGAGGCTTTGACAACCCTCAACCCTATAATTCAACCCCGCATTTCCACCCTCAGTCAGGATACAACAAACAGCACCCCAATAACAAAAGACCTGTCAATAATCCGAATTATAATCAGATGATGAATGAAGATCTTGGAATGTATGTTCCGGTTGAAATTATTGAGAGCATTACTTCTCTTATTGATGTCATGACCAAGAACCAGGGGTTTTTGATTGATTTCCAGGAAAGAAAGGCTGCGGCTGAAGAGCGTAAAGCCAATGCCCTGGAGGATATTGCCGCGTCCATAAAATTTATGCCCACTGTTTATGAAGAGGATACAGAGGCTGATGCGTCAGATGACCCGGTAGATTCCTGTGCTGAAGCACTGCTGGAATCAGAACCGGCGCGCTCCTCTGCTGATCAGATGTCTGCAGCTGAGAATGAGCGCGTAGCAGAGGTTAGGCCGGTCGGTTCAGGGACTGAATCCAGGGCGAGCAGTATAAAAGAACCTGTCAAGGTCATAAAAAGAACAAAGAAATCAGAGCAGGAAAAGACTGTAAAAGAGGGGCTCCTCTCCCGGGAAGAAGTGATGGGAACCATTTACACCATGCGCGAAAAAGGCAAAACCTTTGACGAAGTGGCTAAACATCTGGTAAAAATCGGGCAGCCCACCTTTTCTGGACGTGGAGAATGGCATGCACAGACCATCCACAGGCTGTGCAGCAAACGGAAATAGATCTGCTGTCCTTATACTCGATCATCAAGTTTTTTGAATACCGCTGGGGCTCTTAATCGGCCCTTCCATAAAAACTTGATAACCGAGTTATAGACAACCAATTCAAGGCGCGGTAATGGGGGCATATTGAAATATGTCCCATTAGCGCAACGCAGGAGACGGGCAAAAAGGCAAGCAAGAAGCGTGGATTTTTTTTTGGAAGATCGGAAGATCCCTCAGGACCTGCCGGACAGAGACTGCATATATTCATCCCACTCCAGGGGGAGCATCTGCTTTTTTCTGGTATTGCAGGTCTTGCAGCACGGCACAAGGTTTGATTTTATTGATTTCCCCCCCCTGGCAATGGGGATGATGTGGTCCATGGTCAGCTCTTTTGGGGGAAAGGGTTTTCTGCAGTAATGGCATACCCCCTGGGACCGTTTTCTTTTCCACCACTGGCTCTGCCTTAACTCTCGGGCTTTGTTTTTTTCCTTTTTCTGGGCGGCCTCATCCACGGAAAGGAAGAATGAATCCATTTTTTAATACCCCATTTCCCTGAGACTGGCTTCGTTTCTGGTCCAGTTTCTGGATACCTTGACAAAGAGCTTTAAAAGGATTTTGGAGCCGGTCATACGTTCTATATCTTTTCTTGCCTTTTCTCCAATGGTTTTAAGCATTTTTCCGCCCTTTCCAATGATGATTCCCTTCTGGGAATTTCTGTCCACATGGATGACCCCATGGATGGCAATGATATTTCTTTTCACCTCAAAGGCATCAATTGTAACGGCAATGGAATAGGGGATTTCCATCCCAGTATGGCGGAACACCTTTTCCCTTATCATTTCTGCGGCAATGAATTTTTCTGACACATCGGTCAGGGTATCTTTGGGAAACAGCCGCGGCCCTGAGGGAAGGCACTTTTCAACTTCCCTGACCAGTTCATCTGTCTGTGCCCCTGTTTTGGCTGAAATCGGAACAATGGCGTTAAAGGCAAGTCTGGATGAACAGGAGTCAATCAAAGGCAGAATTTCATGTTTTTTAACCAGGTCAATTTTATTCAGGGCAAGCACCACGGCCCTGTCTTTTTTTCCCAGCTGGTCAATGATGATATTTTCAGATTCAACATCCTTTGAAGTGGCATCAATCATCAGCAGCACCGCGTCCACATCCTTGATTGCTGACAGGGCCTGATCCACTATTTTTTTGTTGAGAAGGGAATTGGCTTTGTGAATGCCCGGGGTATCAATAAACACAATCTGGGCACTGGGCTGTTCAACCACGCCGAGGATTCTGTTTCTTGTGGTCTGGGGTTTTCGTGATGTAATGGAAATCTTTTGTCCCAGGAGCCGGTTCAGCAGGGTGGATTTCCCGGCATTGGGTGCCCCTGCAATGGCGATAAAACCTGATCTGAAGTCGGTTTTCATAATAAATGGGTTTTCCTTTTAAATTTAAAGCTTAAACTCGATGAATTTTTCAACCTGATCCAGCTCTCCAACACCTGTAACTCGATCATCAAGTTTTTTTGAATAGCACTGCCCCAGCGGTTTCCTGTCAGGAACGAGAACGACGGAGGACATTTTCCTGACAGGCAACCGCTGGGGGGTCTTAATCGGGCCTTCCATAAAAACTTGATAATCAAAGTGTAACTAAAGTTTGATCTTTGAATTAAAGGGGTCGGGTCAGCCATTGAATTTCATCCAGGGCAGTCTCCCGCCCCAGCCTGGATTTGGCTGAAAAGCGGATAAGGTCCTTTTTATCCATGTCAAGGGTTTTGGAAATGAGCATGTGGCGCTTGGCCTGATTTGTCTTTGAGAGCTTGTCCGCCTTGGTCAGGACAATAAGGCAGGGAATGTTTCTGGATGCCAGCCAGTTGACAAGGTCCATTTCCTCGTTTCCAGGGTCCCGCCGGATGTCAATCAACAGCACTACGCCGGCCAGATTTTTTCTTGTGGAAAAATAGTTTTTTACCATGGGTTGCCATTGTGCCCGTATTTTTTTGGACACCTTTGCATACCCATATCCGGGAAGATCAACAAAATAAAGGTCATTATTGACTTTAAAAAAATTATTGACTTTAAAAAAATTGATCAGCTGGGTGCACCCCGGTTTGGAGCTGGTCTTGACCAGGTTTTTTCTGTTCAGCAGGGTGTTGATAAACGAGGATTTCCCCACATTGGATCTTCCGGCAAAGGCAATTTCAGGGTACTCGGGTTCAGGGTATTGGGAGGGCCGGGTGGCGCTTTTGACAAATTCTGTCTGTTTTATGATCATGTTTTTGTCTTTAGGTAATTTTCCAGGCGGTCAAGCCCTTTTTCAAGGTTTTCCAGGGAGTTGGCATAGGAGAATCGCAGATACCCTTCTCCATTGGCACCGAAATCAATTCCCGGGGTCACTCCCACATGGGCCTTTTCAAGTATGTCAAGGGCAAGGGCATAGGAGTCCTGTGAAAGGTGGCGGGCATTGGCAAAGATATAAAAGGCCCCGGTCGGTTCCACAGAAATGCCCAGCCCCATTTCTTTCAGGCGTTTTAACATGTATTTCCGGCGCTGGTTGTATATTCTTTTCATTTCAAGGGTATCGGGTTCAGCTGATTCCAGGGCTTTTATGCCGGCAAGCTGAATAATGGAATTGGCTGAAATGAAAAAGTTCTGCTGGAGCACCTGCAGCGAACGCATGCAGGCGGGGGGTGCAATAAGATAGCCCAGTCGCAGGCCGGTCATGGCAAAGAGCTTTGAAAATCCGTTGAAAACAAAGGCATCCTCTGTGAATTCAAGTATGGAGCGGGCCTCTCCCCTGTAGACCAGACCGTGATAAATTTCATCGGAAATAACAGGGATCTGGTTTTCCCGGGCAATGTCAGCAATTTCCTGCATTTTATTATCCGGCATCAGGTTCCCGGTGGGATTGGACGGAGAATTGATAAAAATGCCTTTGGTTCTGGGATTGATTTTATCTTTTATGGCCTCTGGTGTGAACTGAAAGCCATGATCCTCATACACAGGCACAACAGCGGGGATTCCCCCGGTAAATTTTATAAAATTGGAATAACAGGGGTAGTGGGGATCGGAGATGATGATCTCGTCTCCCGGGTTGAGCAGAACAGAAAAGAGCAGAAGCATGGCCGGAGAGGTACCGGATGTGACAATAATATGGTCAGGGCTGATATCCACCTTGTATTTTCTTTTATAATAGGCGCAGATCGCTTTTCTCAGCCTGATATCCCCGAGACTGTGGGTGTAGCTGGTCTCTTTGCTGTCAAAGGCTGCCATGGCCGCCTGCCTGATACAGGCCGGTGTTTCAAAGTCAGGTTCCCCGATTTCCATGTGCACCACATCAATGCCACGGGCTTCCATGGCATGAATTTTTTCAAGGATTTCCATGACAATAAACGGGGTAATCTCTTTTGTTCTTTCTGCCGGTTTAAATGATTTCATCTAAAGCACCTTGTTTAACGGATATTCAATAATGCCTTCAGCGCCCTCTTTCATCAACACAGGGATAAGGTCCCTGACCACACTGGCAGCCACAATGGTTTCCACGGAAAACCAGCTGGAATGATAAAGGGATGCAATGGTCGGGGCATTAAGGCTCGGCAGCAGGCCAACGATTTTTTCAAGGATGGCCTCGGGCACATTCATTTTCAGGCCCACCAGCTTGTCAGCCTCAAGGGCGCTCTGGAGCAACAGGGCAATCTGCTCAATCTTTTTGCGTTTAACAGGGATTTCCCATGCATCCCGGTTGGCAATGAGTTGTGTATTGGTCTGCATGATTTCATGGATGATTCTGAGATTGTGCGCCCTGATGGTACTTTCTGTTTCTGTTATTTCCACGATGGCATCGGCAAGGCCGGATACAATTTTGGCCTCGGTTGCGCCCCAGGAAAACTTGACCTTTACATCAATATTACGATCCTTGAAAAACCGTGTGGTAAATTTGACAAGCTCAGTGGAAATGGTCTTTCCCTGTAGATCTTCAAGGGTTTTTATATCTGAGTTTTCAGCAACGGCTATGACCCACCGGGCCGGCCTTGCACTGACCTTGGAATAGACCAGGTCGGAAACCACTTTTACGTCGGATTCATGTTCTGCTGTCCAGTCCTTTCCTGTGAGCCCGGCATCAATAACCCCGCTTTCAACATTAATTGACATTTCCTGGGCTCTGCACAGAGCGCATTCAATGGAATCGTCATTGATGTCAGGAAAATAGCTTCTCCCGTTTACATTGATTTTCCAGCCTGAGCGTTTAAAAAGCGCTATTGTTGCATCCTGAAGGCTTCCCTTGGGAATGCCGAGTTTAAGAAGTGTCTCCATTTAATTCTATCCCTTCTTCTGTATTGTAAAATTTTGCAGCAACGCAAGATGGGTGCGTTTTCGTTCAAACACTATTTATATACTTTTTCCGGATCAAATATTCTCTGTTCAACAACTTCAAGCTCCTGGTCTTTGTTTACTGCTCTGAAAAAACAGCTTTTATAGCCAAGATGGCATGCCGCGCCGCCAATCTGTTCGACTTTTAACAGGACTGTATCATTGTCGCAGTCCACCCGTATTTCTTTTATTTTCTGCTGATTGCCCGAGGTTTCTCCTTTTTTCCAGAGTTTCTGCCGGGACCGGCTGAAATAGGTTGCCATGCCTGAGTTCAGGGTTTCCTTCCAGGAGGCTTCATTCATGTATGCCAGCATAAGCACATCCCCTGTTTCATAATCCTGGGCAATGGCAGGAATCAATCCGTTTGTTTTGGTGAAATCAAGTTCCATTATAAAGGGGCTCCTTTAATTCAACAATCAAGTTTTTTATACCTGTGACCCAGTCCTCCATAAATTAGACAGACTGATCATTGTGTTTAAAATAAATCAACATTTAATCTTTTATATCTACCATTATAGCGTGTTAAAGTCAAGTTTGCTGAAAAATTCCCAGCAATTCTAATTTTGGATTTTAATTTTTTTTAGGGAATTCTGCCACACGGGTCTGAAGTTAGTTGTTGAGCTGCTTTGAAGTTGGATATATGATGATGGATGAACCTGTAAGGGATCTGGAAGGATATACATGGGAATGTCTTTACAGAATCAGCTCCTGTTTTTTTCTTAACATTATATTTTTGACATAGTCCACAGTCTGACTGGAGGGTTTGTGCAAAGGGAGTTTTAGATAAAAAACCAGGGTTTGATCAGGCACAGGCCTCATTCATTTTTGATTTATGGGTTGACATAAAATTATGACTCGCCTATATATCATTTGATAGATCGTGTGATATGTACTCTGTAGATTCCAGATTTTCCGGTATCACAAGGAGAACGCCAGTGAACGACCCAACAACCGATATCCCTCGACTGATCCGTGATTTACGACTGCGCATGGGACTTACCCAGGAAAAATTTGCTGCCAGGCTTGGCGTGACATTCCCCACCATCAACCGCTGGGAAAATGACCGTGCCAGACCTTCCCCTCTGGCCATGGAAAAAATTGAAGCGCTATTGCACAGTCTGGGAGCCCAGGGCAGTGATCTTCTGGCTGAGTTTATGGGTGATAAACTACTTTGATTAGGGATATTCAATGTTTGATACGCTGGCCAAGCCAATCAATGATATCCTGTGTGGGCACCAAAGCCGCTGATATCAACATATATACCGATGAATCCAGGGAAACACCCAAGATCATCTGATAGAGCAAGCAGCGCAAGGATCAGGAGAAAAACTATAATGCCACAACCCCGCCCGACATCGGTCTACCGCTGATCTACGCTGTTTCAACGATTGAAACCATTGTCAAGTCCGGGCGTAAATTTGTCTTTTCCGATGGCCATGGCATTGCTGCCTTTACTCAATGGTTTGACAATCTCGATGATCTGGATAAGGTTGATTGGAATACCGTCTATGCAGATTTCTGGGCGGACACCGTGGATGACATGGACCGTCAACATCGTAAACAGGCTGAATTTCTGGCGCACCGATTCTGCCAGTGGGATCTGATCATTCGGATCGGCGTTTTGAATGACAATGTCAAGAAAACGGTTGAGCGCATTCTGGAAAAAAAAACTGTTTTTTGCCGGTGGACGTCTGCCGGCAATGGTATTATTAGCCGGGAGGAACACACAATGATTGAACCCGCCAGTGGAAATATCCTTAAAGACGATGCAGAGGCCCTTGTCAATACAGTAAACTGTGTCGGGGTGATGGGCAAGGGGATTGCCTTACAGTTCAAGAAAGCGTTTCCCGACAATTTCAAGGCATACGAAGCCGCCTGCCGGAGAAAAGAGGTCCAGCCCGGCCGGATGTTCGTGTATCAAATCGGGGACATTTTTAGTCCCAGATATATTGTCAATTTTCCAACCAAGCGACACTGGCGAAGCAAAAGCCGGTATGAAGATATTGAAATCGGTTTGCAGGCTCTGGTGCGGGAAATACAGGAACGGAAAATTCGGTCGATTGCCATCCCCCCCATTAGGTCCCGGACTGGGAGGGCTGCAGTGGGGACGGGTCAAGGGCATGATCGAGGCGGCATTCAAGAATATGCCGGACGTTCAGGTGAGGCTTTACGAACCCAAAGGCACGCCGGATGCCAGAGATGTGCCGGTGGGAACCTCCCAGCCGATGATGACGGTGGCCCGGGCGGTGCTGATCAAGCTCATGAAACATTATTCGCGGTTTGCATATCGGTTGACCCTGCTGGAGATACAGAAGCTGGCTTATTTTCTTCAGGAATCTGGCATGGATCTGAAGTTGCGGTATGTCAAGCAATTCTATGGCCCCTATGCGCACAATCTCAACAAGGTACTGGAAATTCTCGAAGGACACCATATCCGGGGGTATGGGGATACCCAGAAACCGGATGTGGAAATAAACCTGCTTCCGGATGCGGATAAAACTGCTGACCAGTTCCTTAAGCAGGATGCAACTGCTGCCGGGCATCTTGAGCGGGTGGCGGATCTCGTGGATGGGTTTGAGACCCCTTATGGCATGGAGCTGCTGGCATCGGTTCACTGGGCAGCTGTTCATGACGGGCATGTTTCTGACGGACAAACCGCTGTTTCAGCTATGGCCCGTTGGAACGATCGCAAACGGAACTTGTTTAAGCCGGCACATATCCACTCGGCCTGGGAGAGGCTTCGGATCGAGGGATGGATAAACGTGTCAACAACCCCTCGGCTAAAGACCGAGGGGCTTGCAAGGTAACTTGTAAGCCCGGTTGATTAGCCTAAGTCTTAACTGACTACGTTACATTGGAATATATAGTCATCCCAAGGTACTCCACACGC
>JAYEJJ010000164.1:0-14676 GCA_034660495.1 Thermodesulfobacteriota bacterium
GCCGGTGCATGAATGCCTGAAGGAACTTCGCGTCGGCCCTTACAAGGACTTTGGGAAGATTACCTTCCGCGATGTTCTAATGCAGTACTGGCCCTGGATCGTGTCCGTCATCGCTCTTTTGGCGGCCATGGCTGTCTTGCTCGCCTGGGCGCTGCGGCTCTTACGGCAGCGTAAGCAGGCGGAGGAATATCTGCAAACAGCCAAAGACCAGGCCGAATCAGCCAGCACGGCAAAATCCGAATTCCTGGCCAACATGAGCCACGAGATCCGCACCCCGCTCAATGCGGTGCTGGGTATGGGGGAACTGCTTGCAGATACGCCGCTCAACAACCACCAACGGGATTATCTGAGAAAAATCAACCGGTCTTCAAAACTCCTGCTCGGCGTCATTAACGATGTTCTGGATGTTTCAAAGATTGAATCCGGTAAGCTTGCACTGGATCCCCATTCCTTTAATCTTCACGATGTGATGAATGATATACGGACGATGTTTACCAGTGATGCGCAGAAAAAAGGGCTGGAACTTACTGTGAAAGCCGATGTAAATCTCCCCCGTGCACTCGTGGGTGATTCCATGCGACTGGGGCAGATTATTACAAATCTGTTGGGTAACGCCCTGAAATTCACCGAAAGCGGTCATGTCAGCGTACATATCAATAAAGCCATAGAGGCAGCTGCTTCAGCGGATTCCTGTCGTCTTACATTCAGTGTGACAGACAGTGGTATCGGTATGGATGAAGAGCAGATGGGGCGTCTATTTAAGGCTTTTTCACAAGCGGATAGTTCTACCACCCGTAAATACGGCGGGACAGGGTTGGGGCTGGTTATCAGCAGCCGTCTGGTGGAAGCAATGGGCGGGACACTTGAGGTGACCTCCGTCGAAGGTGAGGGAAGTACATTTTTCTTTACGATTGAACTCCCGAAAGCATCAGATCAAACAGGGATTGCCGATCGTCCCGCTCCGTTGTCAGATAATATGAAATTTCTGGTGGTGGATGATCAGGAAGTTGCTCGTATAGCCCTGCGTGAAATAGTGGAGAGCTGGAATGGTGATGTCGTTGAGGCGGCCGGCGGAATGGAAGCCGTAGAGAAAGTTCTTGCGGCGCAGGAACAGAATACGCCCTTCAATTTTATCCTTATGGACTGGAAAATGCCCGGAGAAATGGATGGGCTGGCAACGATTCGCCACTTGAAACACTTGCATGAAACCGGCACTTTAACAGGAGATGAGACACCCGTATTTATGATCAGTGCCTATGAGAGAGACGAAATACCCCGGAGCGAATCGGATTTATACGAGGCGTTTCTCGAAAAACCGGTTATTGCATCAGTGCTTTTTGATGCAATCATGCATGCCACGGGTGGAGAGATTGGAACTGTTCAGGAAAGGCACAGCGCTGTAACTCCATCCTTCGCGGGATATACCATATTACTGGTGGAAGATAATGAACTGAATCAGGAAGTGGCAACAGGGTTTATTACAAAAACTACGGCGAAAGTTATTGTGGCAGAAAACGGAACGGTCGCGTTACAATGCTATGAGGAGAATCGTATCGATCTGGTTCTGATGGATCTGCAAATGCCGGTTATGGACGGGTTTGATGCCACCGCTGAAATCCGCCGGCGTGAACGTGCCTCTGGCGACGACGCGCATGTTCCGATTATTGCACTCTCCGCAGCAGTTATGGATGCAGACCGTAAGAACGCCGCTGAGGCAGGTGTAGATGGCCACCTCGGTAAGCCGATTGATTCACAGGAACTATATGCTGTTATGGGACACTATCTGAAAAGTTCCGGTACCGTCTCAGGAGAACCAGTTTTCACAGAAGAAGTGGCGGAAGAGTTTCCTGTCCTTGACGGGTTTGATCTGGCACGGGGCAAGGCATCCGCACAAGGGAAAAGAGATACCTACATGAAACTGCTCCGGAGTTTCAATACACAAATAACCGGTGCATTTGCTGATTTCCCCGATCGGATGAGTTCCTTAACCTTCGAGGAAATGCAGCATGAAGCACACACCATAAAAGGAGTTGCCGCGACGGTCGGTGCACTAGGGGTCGCAGATGCTGCCGCGGCCATTGACAGGACAAGCACCGAACAGACGGCTCCAACAGAATCTATGGTGAATGAACTTCGCAAGGCTCTCCTTTCTGCAAAAGAGCAGATAGCCCCGCATCTTTCGATTGAAAAAAGCACCGTGGCGGTGGGTGAAGAAGAAGGACGCACGGCAATGGATACGCTGCTGGAGATCTTACGCAATAACGAATTGCCTGAAGATGACCTGGTTGAAACGGTTGTGGCATTTGTGGAAGCACAGGCAGGCAGTGAAAAGGCTGATGCCCTTCGCAGCAGTGTTGAACAATTTGATATGGACACGGCAGTTGATTTTCTTGAAAAATTTCAGCAAGGAAAATGAATATGAACTCTTTAGAAACCAACAACGCTCTTCGCAAAAAGACAAGCATACTCATTGTTGACGATCAGCCGGCAAACATTCGATCCTTGTCTGCCATATTGCAGGAAGAGTACACGATTATGGTGGCAACCAGCGGCGCAAAGGCACTGGAAATTGCCCGTGGAAAAAAGAAGCCGGATCTTATTCTATTAGATGTGAAAATGCCGGAAATGGACGGCTATGAAGTGTTGCGCAGTCTTAAATCCGATGAAAACACCCGGGATATTCCGGTTGTTTTTGTGACGGCAAAAGACGCTGATGATGAGGAGGAGTTCGGCCTAAAACTGGGTGCGGCGGACTATATCACCAAGCCAGTACGCACCGCAATTGCCAAGGTTCGCATACGCAATCTCATCGATCTTAAAATTAAAACAGATCAGATTGAATATATTTCGAAGCATGATGGTATTACCGATATTCCAAATCGTCGATTATTTGACGACTATTGTCGCCGTGCATGGGGGCAGGCTCAACGTAATTCGCAGCCCCTTTCTGTTATTATGATGGATATCGACTATTTCAAAGAGCTCAACGATCATTACGGACACAGCGCAGGTGATGAGTGTATAAGGCGGGTAGCGCAGGCTCTTGCTGAACAGATATACCGAGAAGCGGATATGGTGGCTCGGTATGGCGGAGATGAATTTGCTGCCGTACTCCCCGATACTGATACTGCCGGTGCAATGCAAATAGCCTGTAGGTTTAAGGAAGCTGTGGCAAAACTCGCTATTCCTCATGCCTTTTCAAAGATCACCGATGTTGTTACATTGAGTATTGGGACGGCAACCTTCGATACAGTGTTTAAACCCATTTCAATGGATATTTTGATCATTGCATCTGATGAGGCCTTATATTTGGGGAAAGAGGGCGGTCGTAACCGTATCGAACAATTTGACATGAACGCGGCATCTGATTTTCTTGAAAAATTTCAGCAAGGAGAATGAATATGAATTCTTTAGAAACCAACAACGCTCTTCGCAAAAAGATAAGCATACTCATCGTTGACGATCAGCCGGTAAACATTCAAGCCTTGTCTGGCATTTTGCAGGAAGAGCACACGATTATGGTGGCAACCAGCGGCGCAAAGGCACTGGAAATTGCCCGGGGTGAAAAGAAGCCGAATCTTATTCTATTAGATATAAAAATGCCGGAAATGGACGGCTATGAAGTGTTACGCAGGCTTAAAGCCGATGAAAATACCCGGGATATTCCGGTTATTTTTGTAACGGTAAAAAATGCCGAAGGCGAGGAGGAATTTGGCCTGGAACTGGGTGCGGTGGACTATATATGCAAACCTTATATTCCCGGTGTGGTGAAAGTGCGTGTAAAACAGCTGCTGGATCGTATGCGATTTAATGTGCTATTTAGGACCCTCTACGAGTCCGGCAGCGACGCAATTATGCTATTGGACGACACCGGATACCTCGATTGCAACCCGGCAGCACTGACGTTCTTTGGGGTGAAATCCGTCGAAGCGTTCTGCGCCCTGCATCCTGCCGACCTTTCCCCCTCGCAACAGGAGGACGGGCGTGATTCCATGACCGCCGATACCGGGAACATGGAAACGGCTATGCGCGAGGGCAGCAACCGCTTTGAATGGCTGCACAAACGTCATGACACCGGTGAGGTTTTCCCTGCGGATGTGTTTCTCACACGCATGGAACTGGACGGCAAACAGGTGTTGCAGGCGTCCGTGCGCGACATCAGCGAGCGCAAGCAGGCCGAAGCCGCATTGAAAAAGAGCGAGGAAAAATACAGGGCTGTCTTTGATAATGCCATTGAGGGAATTCTGATAGTAAAGGCAGGAAGGATCGCTCTTGCAAACCTTGCCCTGGAAAAAATGACAGGGTATAAACAAGAAATTCTGATGGCAAAACCTTTTACTGAATTTATCCATCCTGATGACCGTAAAATGGTTTTTGAGCGGGACAAAAAAAGAATTGCCGGCGAAGATGTTGAGACAGCCTATGATTTCAGAGTTATCAGATTGTCAGAGGAAAAGAGATGGGTTCATATCCTTTCAAGTACAATAGAGTGGGAGGGCGAACCATCAACACTAAATTTTTTAACTGATATTACCGAACAAAAGCAGGCTGAGAAGGCACTGATCAAATCAGAAAAAAAATGGCAGAATGTTCTGCTCAATACTCCGCAAATAGGTATCGCCCTTGACCCGAAGGCAAAGATTACATTCGCAAATGCCCGCTTTTTAAAATTGACTGGATGGGAAGCACAAGAGATTATTGGACAGGACTGGTTTGATCTGTTTATCCCTGAAAATATCAGAAAAGAAGTCCGGAATATTTTTAATAGTGTTATGAGCCAAAAGGATACTGTTGATCTTTCAATCTATGAAAATGATATTTTGACAAAGGGGGGTGAGTTGCGGCAAGTGTCGTGGTCCAATGTACTCACCAAAGATAACAAAGGAGATATCGTTGATCTTACCTGCCTCGGAATTGACCTTACCGAGCGTATACGAGCAGAACAAAAAATCAAGAAAAGTGAAGCAAAATATCGGTTGCTGGTGGAAAACCAGACCGACTTGGTGGTCAAAATAGATCTTGAAGGCCGGTTTTTGTTCGTCAGTCCATCCTATTGCAGGATGTTTGACAAAAAACACGACGAGTTATTAGGTAAAAAGTTCATGCCTCTCGTACATAAGGAGGATCAAGAATCTACGGCAAAGGCAATGGATGCCCTTTTTTCACCCCCGCACACGGCTTATATAGAGCAGCGTGCCATGACAAAGGATGGTTGGCGATGGCTTTCATGGTCAGACACGGCAGAGGTGGACAGTGATGGAAATGTCGTGGAAATTATTGGTGTTGGCCGTGATGTAACGGATCGCAAGGAAGCCGAAAAGGAAAAGAAAAAGCTTCAGGCCCAACTTAATCAAGCCCAGAAAATGGAATCTGTCGGAAGATTGGCCGGAGGTGTGGCCCACGACTTCAACAACATGCTGGGGGTGATTATAGGACATACTGAACTGGCATTGTTGCAGGCAGATGAAAATCACGATCTGCATGATGATCTCAAAGAAATTCAGAAAGCGGCACAGCGGTCGGCGGATATCACAAAACAGCTGCTGGCTTTTGCCAGAAAACAGACCATTTCCCCCAGACAGATGGATGTGAACGAAACCGTGGAGAATATGCTCAATATGCTGCGCCGGCTCATCGGAGAAGACATTGACCTGGTCTGGCAGCCGGGCGCGCATCTGTGGCCGGTGAAGATGGACCCGACCCAGATCGATCAGATTCTGGCCAACCTCTGTGTCAACGCCAGGGATGCTATTCCCGTGGTGGGCAAACTTACCATAGAAACCGGAAGAAAAACTTTTGACGAGCAGTATTGCAGTGAACATCCGGGCTTTGTTCCCGGTGATTTTGTGCTGCTGGCAGTCAGTGACAACGGCTGCGGCATGGACAGCGACACCCTGGAGAATCTGTTCGAGCCGTTTTTCACCACCAAAGATGTGGGAAAAGGCACTGGCATGGGGCTTGCGACTGTTTATGGCATTGTAAAACAGAATCATGGTTTCATAAATGTTTACAGCGAACCCGGTCAGGGGTCTACTTTCAGAATTTATCTGCCCCGGCTGATTGCTGAAACAGACATTGCTGAAGTCGTACCCGATCAACAAGAAGCTGTCCGGGGGACGGAAACCATCCTGCTGGTGGAGGATGAACCTTCCATTCTCAGGATGGCCCGGATGATGCTGGAAAGGAATGGGTATACCGTGCTGACCGCGGCCACACCGGCAGAGGCCATGGAAAAGGCAAAAAGCCATTCCAGCGCCATTGATCTGCTCATGACCGACGTGGTCATGCCTGAGATGAACGGCCGGGATATAGCTGAAAAGATCACCGCGCTTTATCCTGACATAAGACTGTTGTTCATGTCCGGCTATACCGCCAATGTTATTGCCCACCAGGGAGTCCTGGATAAAGGGGTGGCCTTTATTCAGAAGCCGTTTTCAATGGGCGACCTGACAGAAAAGCTGCGGGAGGTTCTGGATATGGCCTCTTATAAAAGTTAAGCATTATTATCCAATGCATGAGTATTCTGAAGCTGAAAAACTTTATGATACCAATACAATTCAAAATCTGCTATTATCAATCAAAAAGGAAAGAATTATGCAAGAATGCTTAAGGCATAGTCCCCCCCCCTGTGTCAGGATAAGATGTCGCCTCAAAAAACAACATAACCTGGGGGCAACGAGGTGAACGAAATGGCTGCTCTTTTTTCAAAGCAATTGCCGTTTCAATGATTTCATCAGACACTTTTTTGCTTTTGCCCCTGTCTGGGCGGGGTTTTCTGGCCAGCCCCTCAAATCCGCAGGTCCGGTATGCAGACAGCTTTCGCTTCAAGGTCGAAAGAGAGTGTTTGCGGCACAGGCCGTCCGGAAACACCACTTTTTTCCGGGAAATGGTTTTTAGATACCGATTCGTTTCTTCCGGCGAAATCTCTTCATAAATAATGGGTTGCAGGAGATCGCACCAGAAAACCGCCAATTGATCATTTTTTTTGTCCAATAGTCACCTCCTGTTTTAGGTTCCAGGAGGAACATATCTCATGTATAGCCGGACAGGGCTGCCAGGTTGGGGAAAATGCCGGTCTGGAAAACAGCCCGGTACAGCGGCATGAGAAACACCAGGTGAAAACAGGTGAGAAGGGTCTGCTTCCTTGACGAGGATCTGTATTTATGGGGAGAAATTTTTAGTCCTGCCAGATCCCGGCACAGGCTGGTAGAAGGATCCTTCTGGATGATCAGGTCTGTAGCAGTTTGAACCAGATGGCTGTAAGACACCAGGGTGCTGAACCACCTGTGGATGGTGGAGTGCTCCATCATGGGTTCCCGGCTGGAATCAGATTCAAGGGACTTTTTTTTAACACTAAACGATGGGCGGGATAAGCGGGGTACAAATTATACTATTTTCTTGCGGGATAAAGCGGGGTAAGCGGGGTCTTCTGGAAAAAATTCTTCATTCATTATTTCTTCGGGTGAAAAAGGACAGTTTTCAGGAAACTGTTCTTTATCGATTCCTGTTTCGTCTTCGGCTTTTATTCTTGCTTTTTTATATGCCTTCTTTATTTTTTCATAGATATCATGGCGCAGGCTTGGGCTATCTTCTAACAGATCATTTATGTCAAGTCGCTGAGTTGATATGGTATTTTTCCAACTTCTTGACCGTCTTACAGCTTGAAATTTCCATTTCAGAAGGTGGGCGATTAATACACTCAAACGACTGATTAGTTCTCTCTTTTCACTTCTGCCCATTGCTTCAAGCTCCTCCGCTATATGTTTAGCATCAATATCGGCGAATTTTCCTTCACGCAACAATACAGCATTTTTCATCAACCATGAATAAAAATCTTTTTCATATTCAATTGTTACTTCCATGACTTATCCTTTTGTGTATTGTTTTAAAGATGAAAAACAGATTTCTTTGGCTCGTGTCTATCTATCCCACCATGTCCGGCACGAGTTTCCTTTGCGGGTTGTGTGTTTCCCTTCTTGCTTTGCTGTATCAAGGTCATCCTGGGTCAAACATTGTGAAACTGAATATCCATACTGTTTTATATCATTTCTGTTTTCCAGTATCAAAAAAAAATTGAGGTGACAAGCAATTTATGAGGATGTTATGAAATTCTCCAACAGGAGAACATACGGATTATTTAGATATGCAGAGAGATGGCATTGATCCAGGTGGCCGGTGTCAATGATCATGGGCAGGCCATGCCGGTTATATAACAAAGAAACAGAAAAAACAGGCCGCAGTAACAGCGACAAGGGAAGACAGCAGCAAGAGATCACAAGCCATTTTCAGGCGGTTTAATTCTGGATTATTAAAATTTATTCCGATATAAGGCTTTTTAACCAGTGTGCCGTGATACATATTGGGGCCGCCAAGCCTGATCTGTAAAGCGCCGGCAAAAGCGGCTTCAGGATAACCGGCATTGGGACTGCTGTGCTGTTTTCCTTCCATAAAGCCAGTTTTAAACGCCTGTTTTCCCTTTTTTATGTCAATTATGGCGGCCGCAAAAGCGATGACAGCCAGGGAGAGTCTTGCAGGAATATAGTTTGCCAGATCATCAATTTTTGCCGCTGCCCTGCCAAAGAGAATATATTTCTCGTTTTTGTAGCCTACCATGGAATCCAGGGTGTTCACCATTTTATAGGCCATTGCCAGGGGCGCACCGCCGGCAAGGGCAAAACACAGGGGGGAGAGAAATCCGTCCACAAAATTTTCCGATACAGTTTCAACACCGGCTTTGATAATACCGCTTCTGTCAAGGGTGTTTACTTCCCTTCCCACAACCATGGCAATTTTTTTTCTGGCGGTTTCAATGCCATGGTTTTCCAGGGCATCCTTAACCTCAGAAGCGGCCTTGTCAAGGCTTGTTACGGAAAAACAGAAAAACAGAACAATACATTGAACACAGCCGCCAAAAACCGGGTGCAGTGCTGTGGCGCCTGTTATGATCAGCCAGGTGATCCCCCATGTGGATATGATAAGGAAAAGGGCAAAAAACAGGCCGGCTTTAAAGGGTTCTCTGACAATTTTTCTGAACCGGGGTTCAGAAAACTCAATGGCCTTTCCCATGCCTGCAACAGGATGGGGCAGACACCGCGGATCACCCAATAATAAATCAAGTATATAAGCGGTTAAAATGGCGTAACAATGGACCTGTCCCATGGGTTTACCGGGCCTCAATTTTCTGGAGAAGACGTGCCAGTTTTAAATTGGTTGTTCTGTCCTTTAAGGAAAATCTGATAAATCTGTCTGACAGGCCGTGGAAATTTTCACAGTTCCGGATCAGTATTTTCTCTTTTCCCACTTCTTCACAGACATCCCCTGCGGTAAGTTCATTGCGCAGTTGGGCCAGGATAAAACAGGCGCTTGACTGAAACAGCCTGATTTTTGATACATGCCCAAGACTTTTTGTGAACGTTTGTTTTTCTTTGTGTATAACTTCCCTGCTGTTTTGTATAAAGTTTTGGGTTTCACCTCTGTTTTTGAGAAGATAAACAACCGCGGCCTGGGCAAGGGCATTGACGGACCATGGCTGATAAAAGGCGGTGAATTGTTTTATAATATTCGGGGAGGCTGTTATAAATCCGGTTCTAAGCCCGGGGATGGTAAAGATTTTTGACATGGAAGACAGCACAATCAAATTGGCAAATTTAGTTTCATCTGCCAGGGTAATCTCTTTTTGCCTGTCCACAAAGGGAAGATAGGATTCGTCAATGATAAAAAAGGTCTTTTTGTGGGTTTCCAGGAGGGTAAGGATATCTGTTTTTTCCACAAGGGCCCCTGTGGGGTTGTTGGGATTGCAGAGCACAACGGTGTTAATTTTGTTACCTGGGGTTGAAAGCCGTTTTGATATTTCTGCCGTATCCATCTCAAAATTGCTGTCCGGGTCTGTCAGATAGAATTCATAGTCTGTGCTGTTCATTATGCAGCCGTCTCTGTAGTCAGAATAGGTAGGGCCGGCAATGAGCACTTTTTCTGATTTCAGAGCAGCAGGGAAGGTATATATAAAGGATGTGGTGCCGTTTCCTGCCAGTATTCTGTCAGGAGGCATATTGTGGCATTCTGCAAAGGCTGTGACCATTTCCCCGGCATCCGCTTCGGGAAGACAGGCGATGTCTCCCATACGGGTTTTGAGATGTTCTGTCAAGCCGTCCGGCGGACCAAGGGGGTTGAGATTGCTGCTCATATCCGTGATTTCGTCTGTCCTGCACCCGATGGCGGCGGCCAGTGCCCTTACATTTCCTCCATGTCCTGCAATCATTTATTTATCCTTTTTCCATGAACTAAGGGATCTTCCAAAAAATAATCCACGCATCTTGATTGTCTTTTTGCCCGTCTTCTGCGTTGCGCCAATGGGACATATTAAACGGCTCCTGCTGCAAGAAAGAGAACCGCTTCTGTTATTTCCGTCATAGCGCCCAGCATATCACCTGTTATACACCCCAGTTTTGATTTGTAAAACATAAGAATCAGAAATACAACCAGGGCAAAAACAAGATTTAAGACCATTCCTGGCATTCCAAGACATAAGGACACAGCAACAGGAATACAAAGAAAGATAAAATCCTTTGGCAAAAGCTTGTTTTTAAAGAATCCCAGTCCTGTTCCCGTGTTCTTTCTGCCGTATTTTAAAAACCTCATGCCAAAAAGCATGCCGCCCCTTGCATAGGCCGGCACAATGAGAAGGACCATCAGGGGGAACATGCCCGTCCCTGCATTTTTCAGTGAATAGATACCCGCTGTTTTCAGGGCCAGTATGCTGAACACGGCAACAAGTCCCATCATGCCGGTTCTGCTGTCTTTCATTATTTCAAGGGCCCTCTGGGGGGATCGGTGGCTGAAAAGGCCGTCTGCTGTGTCTCCCAGGCCGTCCAGATGAAAGGCACCGGTTACTGCAGCCAGAAACAATACATCCATAAGGGCCGCCACAGGTAATGGCCAGAAAAGGGATGAAAGCAAATCTGTTACAATTAAAAGAGCGCCTAGAAAAAGCCCCACCACAGGAAAAAAACGGACCATTCCTGAGGGCGAAAATTCTGTATTTCTGCCAGTGGGCAGAATGGTGATGAACATGAGAGCGGATTTAAAGTCTTTGATCATTTTTTTGTGGTTTTTTTCTGGTAAAACACGCCTCTCTGCTGGGTAATGGATTCTATTTTATTTTCCTGTTCCAGAGCAGCAAGGTATTTGTTGATTTCATTGACATGGGTGCCGAGAATTTCTGCCAGGTCTTTAACAGTACAGGGCCTGCGCTGTATGGTTTCGATAATGGCTGAGGCCATATCGTTTCGATAGGACTGGACTTTTTTTCTCTGGAATGCAGCTGCAATGATCTCTGCCTTCAGCGGTTTAAACGCTTCCACGATCTGCTGCAGTTCATTGTTTGAAGCCGCCCTTATACCAGTGACCGCACCGGGTCTGTCAAGGGTGTTCAGCTGTATCATGTCCGGTCTTATTTTTTCACAGGCATTTTTTAGAAGCCGCACCTCTTCCCTGCTGTTGTTTATCCCGGGCAGAATAAGAATTTCCAGGTGGATTCGGCCGTTATACTCATCCCTGAAATCCGTCAGGCCCTTAATATAGGGTTCAATATTTAATTCCGGAGCAGGGCGGTTGATTTTATTGAAAACCTCACTGGATGCGGCGTCCAGAGAGGGGATAACCAGGTCTGCACTAAGCAGGTCTTTTCTGACCTGGGGGTCGGATAACAGGGTGCCGTTGGTTAAAACAGCAACGGCAACATTTGGTTTTCTGTTTTTTATATATGCGATTACCTCGCCTATACGGCTGTTCAGGCAGGGTTCTCCTGATCCTGAAAAGGTAATATAGTCTGGGTCAGGGTTGTTTTGAAAATAGTGTTCCAGTTCTTCAATAACCTGATCAGCAGACACATACTCTTCTCTCTTGACGGTTAAATCTGTTGTTTCTCCGCATTCGCAGTAAATACAATTAAGGGAGCAGGTTTTATGGGTAACAAGGTCGACACCCAGGGAGATTCCCAGACGGCGCGACGGCACCGGGCCAAATAGATAGTTGTACATTGAAATTGTCCTTGTTTTAGCAAAAGCATTATACCATTTGAATTTTAAATTCATGCCCCCCATACCACATTTTTTAGAATTGTTTAAGGAATATCCTTTAAAAGGTTAAAGAAATTTCAGTTTTAAAAGGGTTTTCAGGATCAACCTTGACTTTTTTCTGATCATATTTAGTTTACGTATGTAAATTCAGAGCTCCTGACACCACAAACCTAATATATTGTTTTAACTGAAAATATTCAAATTTAGGATCGTAATTTTAAATGCATAAAAAAACCAGACAAATACCATATATTGTGCTTATTGTCTTTGTTTTTAAAAAAAAATACTATATATAGAAAATGATTATGCATTCAAAATTAGCTGAGGTCAGGAGTTCTGAAATTTGAGTCCGGCTGCAGATATCTGCAGATTTATATACTATTGGGCTGTCATTCTCACAGAGCACATGATGTTACCATATGATGTTATTCAATGATCAGGTTTTTTATACATGCGAGGGCTCATTTCATGGACTGTATCCAAAAAATTGATCATTTAATTAATGAATCAGGAGATCTTGTACGAATACCCCTCAAAAGAAAAAACCCCGGAACGTTATGGATATATTTAAATATCTTGATAAATCAAATTGTGGAAAATGCGGAGAAAAAACCTGCCTGGCTTTTGCATCAGCTGTTTTTCAGGGAAAAAGAAATATTGAGGCGTGTCCAAGTGTTGATAAGGCTGTTTACACCTATTTGTCTTTGGGCAAAGATGAAAAAAGACAGAATTTTCTTGAAAAAAATCAGCAGGAAACCCTGGAATTCTTAAAGGGAAAGATCAGGGATATTGATCTTGCCAAACGGGCTGAGGCCCTCAATGCAAAGTTTTCCAATAACAGGCTCACCCTTAAAATGCTCGGCAAGGACTTCAGTGTGGATCAGAAAGGTGAAATTTATTCTGATATCCACGTGAATCAATGGGTGGCCGCCCCTTTTTTCTACTATGTCCTCCATGGAAAAGGAATTCCTGTTTCCGGGGAATGGATTACGTTCCGGGAGCTCAAGGACGGGATGACACGGATTAATTTTTTTCAGAAACGCTGCGAAGAACCCATGAAAAAACTGGCAGACATATATACGGATCTGTTTGATGACATCGTTCGTATTTTCGGGGGGAAAAAGGTTGAAGAGCTGTTTGAGTCTGATATCTCTCTTGTGCTCCATCCCCTTCCCCTGGTGCCCATGCTGATCTGCTACTGGAAACCCGAAGATGGCCTGGGTTCGAGTTTAAATATCTTTTTTGACAAAACAGCGGATCAGAACCTTTCTGCAGATACCATTTTTACCCTGGGAACGGGTATGGCTCAGATGTTTGAAAAAATTGCCCATAAACACGGGTTCCACACCATGTAAATGCCAGGGAGGTACCCCTTTTTTTGAAAACAGACGTGGTTATCCGGGCATGCATCAACCTGCTTTGACATGTCCAAGGAAATTCTGGAGCCTTTCAGAGTGGGGATTGTTGATCATCTCAACAGGATCGCCGTCATCGGCTATTCTGCCGTTGTCCATAAACAAAAGTCGGCTGCCGACCTGGGAGGCAAATCCCATTTCATGGGTCACCACTATCATGGTCATGCCGCTGTCCTTTGCAATATTTTTCATAACATCCAGAACCTCGCCTATCATTTCCGGGTCAAGGGCAGATGTGGGTTCATCAAAGAGCATGACCTTTGGATTGATTGCCAGGGCCCTTGCAATGGCAACCCGCTGCTGCTGCCCGCCGGAAAGCTCCCGGGGCAGCTTGTCTTCAAATTCTGACAGTCCCACCTTGCTCAGAAGATCCCTGGCTGTTTTATTGGCTTCAGATGCAGGAAGGCCGCGGGCTTTTTTCGGGCCAAAGGAGATATTTTCCAGGGCTGTCATATGGGGAAACAGGTTGAACTGCTGGAAAACCATGCCCGCCTCAAGGCGTATCTCCCTTATTCTTCCCATTTCTTCAGGGATTTTTATGGAGTCAACGATCAGTTCCCCCGAGGTGATCATTTCAAGGCAGTTGATACAGCGGATAAGGGTTGATTTTCTTGAGCCTGAAGGCCCCACCACCACATCTCCTTCATCAATGGAAAGGTTGATATCATGCAGCACTTCGGTTCGGCCGAAACTTTTGCATACGTTTTTTAATTCTATTCTTTTCTTCACAATATTTTCATTCTCTTTTCAAAAAATTTTAATACATAGGCCAGAACAGAGGTCATTACCAGATAAATCAGGGCCACAGCTGACCAGATTTCAATGGCTCTGAAGTTGCTGGCCATGATTTCCTGACCCTGTCTGGTGAGTTCACCAACGCCTATTATAATGAAAAGCGGGGTGTCTTTCAGGCTGATGATGAACTGGTTGCCAAGGGGAGGGATCATCCGTCTGAAGGCAATGGGTGCTAAGATTCAAATAGTGTAACGCTTAAACCCCGAATCAGTGACGAAATACTGTAACGGGTATACCCCGCCGCAAGACCCCGCCAATAAAAAAAACGGCTACCCACTTAAGGCGGGACAGCTTTGTAAATTCAGTGGGTTAGGGATAGAGTATTTTCTATCTTCTCGCGGCAGAGGTAATGGCCCAACCCTGTCTAAAATCCACTCGAACAAATCTGG
>JAYEJJ010000165.1:0-3081 GCA_034660495.1 Thermodesulfobacteriota bacterium
TTATGGAGCCCGTAATGTCAATGCTCTCCAGTTTTTGGCCCATGGTATTTTGAGTCACTCATGCCATTTTTATCAAAGAGCGCCCCAAATAACGTGCTAATATTGCACGTAATATCGTTTTTAAGCTACAATTTGTTGACATTGCAGGGTAATTCTATGGCAGATTTTTTGTCAAAATTCTATGGAACATCCTTTATTGACAAGGCTCTTGACATTGACTTGATGAAACGCTCTCGGGTCAGCTAAAGGGGTCAGCTAAAAGGGTCAAGTCTGTTCATCAAAGGGGGTCTGACCCACTTAAGTGTTTGTTATTAAATATAATTTAATTTGGGTGTGGCTCTTTTGCAAAAACCCTGATCCCTTTGTGTTTAGAGGATATAGGCAAAATTTAAGAACAAAATTGCTGTGATTTAAACAGGATAAAGATGGTCCAGGAGGTTAAGTCGGTTTTCAGTATCAGAAAAAGGAGATTTGGAAAAAATAAACAGCCTGTAAAAATTTGTTGAAAAAAAGGACCGGACAAGTTGTCCATACATCTGCTATGAAAGAATAAAACAAGGAGATTATGGCATGCACACAGCAATCACACCGCAAACATTTTGCGCCCGCAATTTTTCGACCGAAGACCTTTTGATGATACAGGAAGTCGTCATCACTTGTGGCAGTATCAGTCGCTATGAACTGGCTCACACCATATGTGAGCTGTTGGAATGGAAACGTCCGGGTGGCGGCCTAAAGGTCCGGGAATGTAAGGATCTTCTGGAGATTCTGGAAGAAAAACCGGCGTGGCGGATGAAGGCCCGGGATCAATGGATAGGCTGGGACGATAAAACCCGGACAGCCGGCCTGCAGCAGGTGGTCAACAACAGCCGGTTTCTGGTACTGGCCAGGATACGCAATTTGGCAAGCAGTATGCTTTCTGCCGTGCTTGACCGGTTTGTGGATGACTGGCGGGCACAGTATGGGATAACCCCGGTACTTGTGGAGACCCTGGTGGACCCGAAGCGGTATCATGGGGGGTGTTACCGGGCAGCCAACTGGATCGAACTTGGAAAAACCAGCGGCCGGGGGCGCATGGACCGGGCCGGCAAGCGCCATGGTGCCGAGGTAAAAAAACTGCTGGTGTATCCATTGGTCAAAAACGTTCAACAACGGCTCAGGCAGGGGGTGTAGTTATGGGTGCGGCACAGCAACTTACAGCCCTGGAATTCCGGTATGGCCAAAGTCACCAGTATTTCGAGGATTTGATAAACACCCTTGATTCACAGGAAGGAAATTCAATGAACTTCAGCGAATTGGAGCGACCACTGGTGCCAAAGTTCATAAACGTCAGGCTGAAGAGTTGGTTCAGCGCGCGGCCAAAGATTTCGATTCGTTTTATGAGCAGAGGAAATGCTGTTCTTCGGGTGAAAAAGAGACGGGATCTGTACTGGCAATCACAGTAGATGGCAAGGGGGTGGTTCTGCATGAAAAAGATCTCAGGGAAAACACACGCAAAGCCGCAGAAAAACGCCGGTCCAAGATGCAAAAACGGCTCTCGAAAGGCGAGAAAAAGAACGCCGAACGCATGGCTACTGTAGCGGCTGTCTATACTACAAACCCTTTTCAACGCAGCCCGGAAGACCTGGTTTGTGAAACCGGCCCCCGAATCAAAAACCTGAAGCGGCCACCAATAGAGAACAAGCGTGTTTGGGCCAGTATTGAAAAAATGCCTGAAGATGTCATTGAAGAAGCGCTTGCAGAAGCCCGGAGCCGAGATCCCGACCATGGAAAAAAATGGGTGGCACTGGTTGACGGGAACAAAAATCAGATCGATATTCTGCGCCGAACCGCTTCTGCAAAAGGTATGGATTTGACCATCATTGTCGATGTCATTCATGTCATAGAGTATCTGTGGGATGCGGGAAGAGCGTTTCATCCGGAATCCGGGCCTGAACTTGAGACATGGGTTCAACATCGTCTTTTCAAGATTCTTCAGGGCAAGGCTGGACATACGGCCGGCGGAATGCGCCGCAGTGCGACACGAAGAGAAATACCCACCAAAGAACGGAAACCTGTGGACAAATGTGCCACAGGGTTTTGTATTGATATTCGGGCGATGATTATTTTTGAATTTTTTGTTGCTGCACGCTTTTTTTAAGTCCGGTGATGATTCTGCTGAGTTCTTCGGTCTCCTGTTTCAGTTTTTCAAAGAGGGTCGGTGCAATGTAATTTACGTCGTGGGCCACATAGAGCTGGGATCTGACTTCGGCGCAAGATCCTTTGGCAATGACCAGGAACTGATGGAATTCCGCACGGCCGCCCCGGTCGTATCCTTCGGCAATATTGGACATGATGGAAACAGCAGCCCGCCGTATCTGGTCTTTTAATCCGAAATCCCCGGCAAATTTCCCCTTTGCCGTCACCTGATAAACATTTCCGGCCAATTCCCTGGCCTTTTGCCACGCAATCAACTCCTCAGACCCCGCCATACTCCCTATCCTCTATCCTCTCAATCCTCACCTCTCAATCCTCTACCCATTATTTTGTAAGACCGGCATTTTGTACACAGTTAAAATAGTTACAGAACTCTAAATGATAATTCTGAAAACTTTTGTTTTTAAGCATGCCATATTTTTTTAAAACAACTTCTTTTGATACAACAAATGTCTTCCGTATTATTAATTTTGATGTTTTGGGGATACTTCCATGTTCAAAACTATCATTGTCTAAGAGAACTTCTCCTGATCTTAAGTTGTCAGTTTTACTGCTTATTGGTATAGCAACAAAATCATTATACGGCAGATTATTCTTAAAAACCAATACAGGCCTTTTTTTTGAACTTTTTAAATCACTGAAATAAAATTCGCATAACACTATATCAGCAACTTTTATGTCCATATCTCGTCCTCTGAAGGATCTCGCCATTCATCAATAGTACCGGCGGAATGATTAGAAAATGCTTTTACTTCACTATCACAAGGCGTTCGATAATTTTAGCTTCTAAATCCCCAAATTTTTATTTACAACTATTTGTTACATAAATCGGCCTGATTTCATCAGGTATTGTCTCGGATATTTTAATATTTCAGACCGCTCAAT
>JAYEJJ010000166.1:0-14644 GCA_034660495.1 Thermodesulfobacteriota bacterium
GCCTAAATATCGGCATCTGTCCAGTCCGGTAGAATTTGGTAGTAACTTTTTTTGATTGATTTTCTCTTGGTAAGGCTCTAATTGACACGAAAAATGACCAAATTCACCTGGATTTGGTTGTAATAGGGTTTAACCTGCCCTGGCTCTCCGCAGGATATGCCACCATGGCAGAACAGATGGCGGTCATTGAAAAAATAGGAGCGGCTGTCCATCGCCTGAAAACGGCAAAGGCATATACAGCCTATTACACGGCCATCATCAAAAGGGTCCGGTCAGTCACCCAAACCATACCGGTTGAAAAACGGGTCAGGCTGTACCACACTGTAAACGAACCGCTGCGCACCGACGGACCGGGAACCCCTGAAGCTGACTGGACTGCAGCATGCGGAGTGATCAATGTTTCAGTGGAAAAAACGCTTTCCAAGAGGAAAAACAAACATTTTGCATCCATGGAACAAATTCTTATCTGGAATCCCGAAGTGATCATTGTCAATGAACAGGGGGTGGACCGGAAGATATTAAACAACAGACGACGGTCTGCCATCCAGGCGGTAAAGGACAATAAAGTATATGCCATCCCTGTGGGCATTTCCAGGTGGGGACACCCCGGGGGGCTGGAAACCCCTCTGGCCATTCTCTGGACGGCCGAAACCGTGTACCCTCACCGGTTTAAAGACCTTGATCTGGTATCTGAAATCAAAGGGTTTTACAACACCTTTTTTAACCTGGATCCTGGCCTGGGTATGCCTGAAAGAATCCTTACCAACCAGGGCATGCGAAACAGCTGCAAGTGATGCAACCAAAAGAAACGTTTATTGTCTTCTCACTTCCTTAAAGGCATTGATCAATCCGTTTGTTGACCCGTCATGGCTGTTTACCCTGGAGTCATCTTCAAGTTCCGGCAGAATTTTTCCAGCAAGGGCCTTGCCCAGTTCAACCCCGTATTGATCAAAGCTGAAAATATTCCAGATCACGCCCTGGACAAAGATTTTATGCTCATACATGGCAATGAGACGGCCCAGGATTTCCGGCGTCAGTTTTTTAAAAAGGATGCTGTTGCTGGGCTTGTTGCCCTTAAATACCATGTGGGGGGTCAGCCTGTTGATCTCCTCCTCACTTTTGCCTGCCGCCTTTAATGCGTTTCTCACTTCTGCTTCAGATCTTCCTTTTAACAGGGCTTCGGGCTGGGCAAAAAAATTGGATAAAAGGATATTATGATGGTCGTTCAGGGGATAATGGCTGAGGGCAGGGGCCAGAAAATCTGCCGGCACCATTTGTGAGCCCTGGTGAATCAATTGATAAAAGGCGTGCTGTCCGTTGGTTCCCGGCTCTCCCCATACAACCGGCCCTGTGGGGTAAGTAACGGCCTGACCGTCCCGGGATGCTGTTTTTCCATTACTTTCCATGACGGCCTGCTGAAGATAGGCGGGAAATCTGTCCAGGCACTGATCATAGGGAAGAACTGCTTCGGTCCGGGCATTGAAAAAATTAATATACCATATGGAAATCAAAGCCATCAGAACCGGAATATTCTCCTTCAGCGGGGCCTGCTTAAAATGGCAGTCCATGTCATATCCCCCGGTGAGCAGCCGTTCAAAATTATCAAACCCGATATAGCAGGCAATGGAAAGACCAATGGCTGACCACAGGGAAAACCGTCCCCCCACCCAGTCCCAGAACCCGAACATGTTTTTTCTGTCAATGCCAAAGGCCTCAACCGCTTCAATATTGGTGGAAACCGCGGCAAAGTGTCTGGCAATATGGGTTTCACTTTGTGCATGATTCAAAAACCAGCTGCGGGCAGACCGGGCATTGGTCATGGTCTCCTGGGTGGTAAAGGTCTTGGATGCAATAATAAACAACGTGGTTTCCGGATGACAGGCCGTTAAGGTTTCCACAAGATGAGCGGCATCGATATTGGATACAAAATGAACAGACAGCCCATCAAGGCCATAGGGTTTCAATGCCCGGGTCACCATGGAAGGCCCCAGATCTGATCCGCCTATGCCGATATTGACAATGTCTTTTATTTTTTGACCGGTGTATCCTGTCCAGGTGCCGTCTGCAATGCCACCGGAAAACGCCTTTATTTTTTCCAGCACCTCATTCACCTGAATCATCACATCTGAATTGTCTACAACCACAGGGGTGTTTCCCCTATTGCGAAGGGCTGTATGCAGAACAGACCTGTTCTCTGTTTCATTGATTGGTTTTCCTGAAAACATCTGGGTTACGGCATCGGGCAAACCGGTTTCCCCGGCAAGGGCCACCAGCAGATCAAGGGTCTTGTCCGTTATAATATTCTTGGAAAAATCAACAACCATATCCTTGAATTGAATGGAGAATCTTTTAAACCGATCCGGGTCATTCTCAAAAAGATCTGTCATGTGAACATTCTTCATTGTATTGTAGTGATTTAAAAGATCCTGCCAGGCTCTGGTTTTTTCTGGATTTTTTTTCATTAACATGATTTTCCATCCTTTATGGACTTAACCACCGGTTTTTTTTTATTTTTTATTCCATACCACGGGGATTTCAGCAAATCAATTATTTCTTGACAAAAAACGGTATAAAACTTTATATATCGGCAAAGATTCATATAAAACCGGCATGGCCGGCCCATGATCATCGACCCCGGCCACAACATAATGATGAAAGCATCAGCTGTTAGCTGTTAGCTTTTAGCTTTTAGCTTTTAGCTGAGTACTGACGGCTGATGGCTTTGATATAACCACCTGGATAAAATAAAAACCAAGGACAATCAGCCATGAAGAGCAAAGCCTTCACGCAGATAAAAAACAGAGTACACAAATACAACAAAGAGTTGTTCACCTTTATTGCCGATTCCCCCACGCCCTTTCATGCAGCCGCAGCCATGGCTGAAAAACTTGAGGCACACGGATTTACAAAACTCAGAGAAGAAGATGCCTGGCAGATCAAAAAAAAGAAACATTACTATGTCATTCGCAACAACTCCGCAGTCATCGCATTTATAACGGGGGAAAAAGACCCCTGTGAAACAGGGATCAACATTGCCTGCGCCCATACAGACAGCCCCTGTCTAAAGGTAAAGCCCTTTCCGGAAAAACACTTTAACGCCATGACCCGTCTTGGCGTTGAAGTTTACGGCAGCGCCCGCTTATCATCATGGTTTGACAGGGGACTGAATCTAGCAGGGAGAGTGACATGCCAGATGGACAACCACAATGAACAGGCCCCTGATGATCTGACAAGCCTTCTGATCAATTTTAAACGGCCTGTGGCGGTTATTCCCAGTCAGGCCATCCACCTTGACCGGGATGCCAACAATGAAACCAGTATAAACCCCCAGGTCGACATATCCCCGCTGTTTTACCTGGACGGCTTTGGAAACAAAATCGCTTTCAAGGATATCCTGTTTCATCAGGCAGTTGCCCAATATCCGGAAATCTCAATAAAAAAAATCATTGATTTTGAAATGAGCTTTTCATGCATGGAACCACCCGGCTATTCAGGACTGAACAATGAATTTATACTGGGATCAAGGCTTGATAACCTTATATCCTGTCATGCCGTCCTGGAAAGCCTGATAAAGACTAATACTGAAAAAACATCCATGTTCGTCTGCACCGACCACGAAGAAATCGGAAGCGGTTCACTGGCCGGGGCCAGTGGTTCCTTTCTGGAATCTGTACTCGACAGAATCACGGGGTCGTCCGAAAAAAAAGGGAGAACATCGGCCAGGTCCATGATGATCTCCTGGGACAATGCCCATGCCGCCCACCCCTGCCATGGAGAAAAACATGATGAAAACCACCTGCCACAGCTGAACAAAGGCCCGGTTCTGAAAATCAATTCATCTTTGAGGTATGCGTCCAATTCTGAATCTTCAGCGGTTTTTAAAACCCTGTGCGCCAAAGCCGACATTCCCTTTCAAACGTTTGTAATGAGAAGCGACATGCCCTGCGGCAGCACTACAGGGCCCATCCTCTCAGCCAGAACAGGAATCAGAACAGTGGATGCCGGAGTCCCTTCCCTTGCCATGCATTCCATTTCAGAACTCTGCGGGGTATTTGATCCTCACATGATCTATCAGGTAAACCGGCAGTTTTTTACCATGGCCCCCCTTCCTCTTTTATCCTTGACATAAATTTATGGAATGGTTATATCGAACAGTTAATATATTTAAATGCGTATTTTACGGATAACTGCAGTTTTTTTTTATTCTTTTTCTGACTTGTATCCTCTTGCTTTTATAATAAAACAGACGGGAACACAGAAAAAAATAGAACAGGAACCAGCAGGTTAAACATTCCACAACACATCGGCACATGGAGCAGAAAAAAAATGGATTTTGATCAACAACTCAAGAAAAATAAAAAAACCATCATTGACAAATGGTTTCATGCAGTTATCAGCACCTACCCGGAAGAGACAGCTCGCATTCTGGTCAAATCAAAAAACAAATTTGACAATCCCGTTGCCGTTGCCACCCAGGAGTGTATTGAAGATACCTTTAATCTGCTTCTGGAAAACAGAGATTTAACAGAACAGACGGAAATGGACAAAATTGAATCCGCCCTGGACGCGGTGGTACGCATCAGGGCGGTTCAAACCATGTTTACAGCTGAAAAAGCTGTAGGCTTTGTTTTCAGACTAAAAGATATTGTAAAAGAGGAAACAGGCACGTGGAATGAATCCTTTGACAGCAGAGTGGATCAAATTGCTCTGGCTGCATTCAACAGATTCATGAAGTGCAGAGAGGATATATTCCTTTTAAAGGCCACAGAATCCAAAAGACGGATACACAGGGCCTTTGAAAGGGCTGGTTTAGTAGAAGAGCTCAGTGAGGAAGATCTCCTGGGCTCAAGAAAATCTTAAACAGGTTTTGGCAATTTTCTTTTTGTGCAAAACCATAAAAAGAGGTGGTTGGAGATGAATCAAAAGTACATGTTACCCCTGGCAGGCGTTTTTCTTCTGTTTCTGCTGGCATACGCAGGGGTTGAGGGAGCCGGAATGCAGTGGTTCTTTGGGATTGTTTTTCCCTATATTGCGGTTATAGCCTTTGTTGCAGGCTTTATATACCGTGTAATGGGATGGGCATCCTCAGCCGTTCCGTTCAGAATTCCCACAACCTGCGGACAGCAGAAATCACTTCCATGGATCAAACCAAACAGCATTGAGAATCCTGATAAAGCATCAGGTGTGTTTGTGCGCATGATCCTTGAAATTTTTCTTTTCAGATCTCTATTCAGAAACACCAAGGCAGCCTTTAACAGAAATGAAAAAAACAGGCTGACCTACTCATGGGAAATCTTTCTATGGGTGGGTGCCCTGGCATTTCACTACGCATTTCTTGTTGTTATTCTAAGACATCTGAGATTTTTTACCGCGCCGGTGCCGGCAGCTGTGCAGTTTCTTGAATATCTTGACGGCATTGTACAGATTGGTCTGCCCGGGCTTTTTATCTCCGGTGCGGTACTTCTTCTTGCAGCCCTTTTTCTGCTGGCAAGAAGAATATTCGAGTCAAAGACAAGCTATATCTCCCTTGCCTCGGATTATTTCCCTTTGTTTCTCATTATCGGCATCGCTGCCAGCGGCATTGCCATGCGTTACTTTACAAAAGTTGACATTTTTGGTGTAAAACAGTTCACCATGGGGCTTGTCACCTTCAGTCCATCCATACCCGAAGGTGTCGGCGGCCTGTTTTATGCCCATGTATTTCTTGTCAGTATTCTGATGGCCTATATCCCCGTCAGCAAAATCATGCACATGGGTGGTATCTTTTTAAGCCCGACGCGGAACATGGCAAACAACACCCGGATGAAGAGACATGTTAATCCATGGAACTATGATGTGGATGTTCATACCTATGCCCAGTATGAGGATCACTTTAGGGAAAAAATGATAGACGCTGGATTACCAGTAGACAAGAAGGAGTAATAGATGGCTGACGAAGAAATCAAACCAGATGAATTAATGGACAAGATAGACTATACGCCTGGTGGTGCCAGCTGGATGGATACTGCTGTCCAGATCAGACCTGGCATGTACTGCTATGCGGCAAAGCCTGAAAGTCTTAAGACCTTGAGCATGCCCTATGCCAGGAACTGGAATCCCCTGGATGAAGACTGGAAACTGCCTGAAAACTGGCAGGAAATTCTCCACCAGGGATTTAAGGAGCGCCTGGAACGGTTTAGATCCGTTAAGATATTTATGGATATCTGTGTACGCTGCGGTGCCTGTGCAGACAAGTGTCATTTCTTTCTTGGCACCGGTGATCCCAAAAACATGCCGGTTGTTAGAGCAGAATTGTTAAGATCTATTTATAGAAATGATTTCACCACCGCTGGTAAGATCATAAAAAGTATTCCCGGAATTTCCAAAATTTCCGGTAACCGCCCCTTGACCCTGGGTGTCCTCAAGGAAATCTGGTACTATATGTTCCAGTGTTCTGAGTGCAGAAGATGCTCGGTATTCTGCCCCTACGGCATTGACACCGCTGAAATCACCATCATGGGCAGAGAGCTTCTCAACCTTATCGGCCTGAATGTGGACTGGATTGCCACCCCGGTTTCCAATTGTTATCAGACCGGAAACCACCTGGGGATTCAGCCCCATGCCTTTAAGGACATGCTGGAATTTTTCACAGAAGACATTGAGGATATCACCGGCGTAAACGTTGAGCCCCAATACAACAAAAAAGGCGCGGACCTCCTGTTTATCACCCCTTCAGGAGACGTTTTTGCAGACCCGGGAACATACACATGCCAGGGATATATGATTTTGTTCAAATACCTCAAGGACAAATACGATTTAGATATCACCTGGAGTACCTATGCTTCCGAGGGGGGAAATTTTGGATTTTTCACCTCCCATGAAACAATGAAAAGGCTCAATGCAAAAATGTACGCTGAAGCCAAACGGCTCGGTGTAAAGTGGATTCTTGGCGGTGAATGCGGACATATGTGGCGGGTCATCAACCAGTACATGTCCACCATGAACGGCCCTGCAGATTTCCTTGAAGAACCGGTCAACCCGATAACCGGAACAAAATTTGAAAATGCAAAAGCCACAAAAATGGTGCATATCTGCGAATTTACAGCAGACCTTATAAAGCATGGAAAACTTGAGCTTGACACGAGCCGGAACAGCCATATTTCATTGACCTACCATGACTCCTGCAACCCGGCCAGGGGTATGGGACTGCTTGAAGAACCCAGATATGTAATCAACAATGTATGCGATAAATTCTTTGAAATGCCCCCCAACACCATCAGAGAACAGACCTTCTGCTGCGGCAGCGGCGCCGGGCTGAATGCAGGGGAAAATATTGAACTGAGAATGGCAGGCGGACTACCAAGGGCCAATGCCGTAAAATATGTCCATGAAAAATTCGGCGTAACCCATCTGTGCTGCATATGCGCCATTGACAGGGCGGTGTTCCCGACACTGATGGAATACTGGGTACCGGAAGTCGATGTCATCGGTATCCATGAAATGGTTGGAAATGCACTGATTCTGCCGGGTGAAAAGAAGAGGACCACGGATCTTCGCATGGAACCCTTACCTGGAATGGAGGAAGAAGATGAATAAAAATACGATCATCGCAGGGCTTGTGGTTTTTGCCGTTGCAGCACTCTTTCCCTTCTGGTTCAACCTTGGCGGACCGGATGCTGCACCTGAACCAGAGCTTTCAAAAACAGCCAAAGCAGCCAAGAAGTGTGTCCTGGACAAATATGAAATGCGGGCCAACCATATGGCCCTTCTGGATGAATGGAGGGATTCCGTTGTCAGGGACGCGGACAGAAAATACCACGCCGTTAATGAAAAAGCCTTTAACATGAGTCTTTCTACCGGCAAAAACTCATGCCTGGGCTGCCATGAAGACAAGGCTAAATTTTGCGATAAATGTCATGACTATGCCTCTGTGAGCCCCTATTGCTGGGATTGTCACACAGACCCCAAAACAGATATCAACCCCAAGGAGATTACCCAATGAAAAACAGCAGAAGAAGCTTTCTCAAAGCAGCTGGAGTTTCTGCAATGGCCATTGGCGCAGCTCCGGCAATAACTGCTATTGCATCACCCGATTCCCATGGCGCGTCACACCCAGTAAAAAAACCCAATAAAGAAGCACTGACAGCAAAACGCTGGGGAATGGTAATTGATACGAGCAAGCTTACCGACAGAATAGCTGAAAAAATTGTTGAAGCATGCCATAAATCCCATAATGTCCCGGATTTCGACCATGAGCCGGACAGGGAAAAATATCCCAAAACAAGGGAGCCCAAACAGACCCAGGAAATCAAATGGATCTGGGAGGAAGAATTTAAACACGCCTTCCCGGACAAGGAAGATGAATTTCTGGCTGAAAAATTCAGACATCTCCCCTTTCTGGTTACCTGCAACCACTGTAAAAATGCCCCCTGTGTCCAGGCCTGTCCCACCCAGGCCACATTTAAACGCGAAGACGGCATTGTGCTCATGGACTTTCACCGCTGCATCGGATGCAGATTCTGTATGGCCGCCTGTCCCTTTGGATCCAGAAGTTTCAATTTCAGGGACCCGAGACCTTTTGTGGACGAAATGGATCCGGATTTTCCCACAAGGACCAAAGGGGTCGTGGAAAAATGCAATCTCTGCGCAGAACGTCTGGCACAGGGACTTCAGCCCCATTGTATTGAAGTCTCAGAAGGCGCCATCACCGTCGGTGATCTGGAAGACCCTGAATCTGAAGTCAGGAAACTTCTGGATACAAGATATTCAATCAGACGTAAACAGGAGCTTGGTACTGAGCCTTCTGTTTACTATATCATGTAAGAGAGGCGAGTATGCTTGAAATAGCTATTAAAGGAAGCAAAAAATACTGGATATGGCTGGGACTGCTGCTTGCTGTCATGGGAGCAGGGTTTATCGTCTATATTGACCAGTTTCTCAATGGACTTATGATAACCGGCATGAGCCGTGATGTGTCATGGGGCTTTTACATTGCAAACTTCACCTACCTGGTCGGGGTTGCCGCCGGCGGTGTTATGGTGGTCATTCCCTACTACCTCCACGACTATGAAAAATTTCACAGGATTACCATCCTCGGCGAATTTCTTGCTGTGGCGTCCCTGATCATGTGTCTTCTGTTCATTGTGGTTGACCTGGGCCAGCCAATACGCATGCTCAATGTGCTGCTCTATCCCACGCCCCATTCCATGCTGTTCTGGGATATGTGTGTGCTCAACGGGTATCTGTTTTTAAACATTGTCATTGGATGGAAGGTGCTGGAGGCAGAGCGGAATCAGATCGAGCCGCCCTTCTGGACAAAACCCCTTATCTATTTATCCATCCCCTTTGCCATTGGTATCCATACGGTAACCGCCTATCTGTACTGCGGGCTTCCCGGCAGGGGATTCTGGCTGACAGCCATTCTGGCGCCCCGGTTTCTTGCATCAGCCTTTGCTGCAGGACCGGCCGTGCTTATTCTGCTCAGCTACATCATCAAAAAGGTAACAAAGTTTGACCCCGGCAGAGAAGCCATTCAGACCCTGTCCAAGATTGTCTGCTATGCCCTCATCGCCAATGTCTTCTTTTTTGCCTGTGAAATTTTTGTCACCTATTACAGCAATATACCCGGTCATAAAACCCACATTGATTATCTGTTCTTCGGCATCCACGGACATAATGCTCTGGTGCCCTGGATGTGGACATCCATCACCCTTATGATTACCGGCATTGTCCTTCTGGTGATACCGGCATTGAGAAGCAATGTTACCCTGCTTCCCTTTACCTGCATCATGGTTGTTATCGGAACCTGGATTGATAAAAGTCTGGGCATGATTTCAGGGGGGTTTGTTCCGTCTCCCCTTCACCATTTTACCGAGTATATGCCGACATTTAAAGAGGTGGTTGTCAGCCTCGGGGTTTTTGCAACAGGATTTTTCATTCTGACTGTATTGTTTAAAATCGCCTCCCGGGTCAAAGAGGAAGTCAGGGGATAAGCCCCCAGGCAATTCGGCAACTCAATTATAAAACCTGAATGTTTCATCTAAAATCAATTAAAAAGGGGATATTAAAAATAATATCCCCTTTTTTAATTTTTTATATGAAAGGGTCAGATACAAAGACCTGATCTTCGAGGTTTAAAATTATCTTGATAAATCTGCTATAAATTGCTATTTTTTGATTTTATGTTCCTTTCCATGGTAATATCTTTCAAGGAATTAATATAATGGATAAAAAATCTGCTGTTATTATCTTTTTAATCCTGATCATGTCACCGTTCTTCTTGAGCAGTGCTTTGGCTGAAAAAAACAAAAGGGTTGTCATCGTACACAGCTATGAAAAGAATCACCCCTGCGGCCAGCCCCAGCATGACGGCGCTGTCAGCGCCATGGCCCTGAACGAATGGGAAAAGGGGAAAAATCTTGACATTGAAACCCTTTACATGGAAACCAAGATAAAAAACAATACCCCTGAACTGATTCAGCGCCAGGCAGAAAAAGCACTGGCAAAAATCAGGGAAATCAGCCCTGATCTGGTCATCACCCTGGATGACAATGCCTTTCGAACCATTGGCCTTGAACTGGCCCGGACCGATCTGCCCGTGGTGTTTTCAGGTAACAATGTTCAGCCGGAAACTTATAATAAAACCCGACCCTTTATGAAAAACCGTGAAAAACCTGGGTATAACATCCCGGGGTCTATGAAAAACTTCACATCAGAGAAGCCGTAACGGTTCTTTCCAATATGCTGGACATTGACACCCTTGTGGTACTGGAGGATCTTTCACCCACAGGCAGGGCCATATCTGACCAGATAAAACTTGAAACATCCCCTTTTTCATGGAAATCCCCGCCCTGCACCATACAGTCCAGAACGCTGAAATCATGGGAGGAATTTAAAAAAGCCATTGAAATAATTAACCAAGATGCAAGAATCGATGCCTTTTACCTCTGAGCGACCCTGTTAAAAGACCAATGCGGGAAAGCCTATTCAGCAGGAGATATAGTGGACTATACCATAAAACATGCCAGAAAACCCTCTCTTGCCATAAATTACGCCTTTACCAGAATGGGCCTTTTTGGCGGGGCCAGCATTGATTTTTATTCCATGGGAATTCAGGCCGGGAAAAAAGCAGGTGAAATTCTCAATGGTACCCCCCCCGGCGTTATCCCCATTGAAGATGCCCACCGGATCGCACTGGTTTTCAATTTACCCAGGGCAGAAGCCCTTGGCATAAAAATTCCCAAAGATATTCTGCTGTCAGCAGATGAAGTCTATTAAATGATCCAGTGTTTTACAGCAAAGCAATGAAAAAAATTCATTTATCCACCTATATGTCCCTCACAATAACTCTTCTGGTTGCCTGCGCCACTTTTTTGACTGCTGCAGTTCTCTATTTCAACATGAAGAAAACCCTGACAACGGAGTTTGAAGACAAGGTCACTGCGGAAGCCGGACAGGCCATGCAGGTTATGAAAAACAATTTGCCGGTACAGAGAACCGGCTCAATGAAATTACCATAGACAACACCATCCGGGTCACCCTGATGCTTGGCGGAGAACAGCAGCTTCAGGAATACTTCAAAAAAAAATACCAGTCAGACCCGGATACTTTATTTTTTATATCCCCTGTTGATTCAAAAAAGATATACAGCGCTTCAGAATTTTATTTCCCAAAAAACCAGATTGAAAAATTTTTACCAGTCCGGACAATTCTGGTAAAATATTAAAAACAGAGCAGACTCTTAGAAAAAACGAGGAAAGATACAGAACCATACTTGAAAACAGAAATATGGGATATTTTGAAGTGGATCTCAAGGGGAATTTCACCTTTTTCAATTCAGCCATTATTTCTATCCTTGGATACCCCGCTGATGAGCTGACAGGTATGAATTATAAAACATATGTAGATAAGGATACAGCGGATAAACTTAAAAAACGCTACAGCCAGGTGTTGACAGCAGGAAAAACATTAACTGATTTTCAATACCCGCTCATTAAAAAAGACGGTACAAAAAGAATGGTTGAAACCTCGGTTTCCCTAAGAAAAGATATTAACCAGCAGGTCGTCGGCTTTTGCGGATTAACCTACGATATAACAGAACGAAAAAAGACAGAAAATGAAAAGAAAAATCTTGAAATAAAACTAAGGCAGACCCATAAAATGGAAGCCATCGGCACCCTGGCCGGCGGCATTGCCCACGACTTCAACAATATCCTTTCCGGTGTATTTGGATACGCCCAGCTGGCGGAAAAAAACATTGAAAACCCTTTAAAAGCCCGGGGATACATCAGACAGATTCATAAAGGCGCCCGCAGAGCAGCAGAACTCATCCAGCAGATTCTTACCTTCAGCAGACAGTCAGAACATGAAAAAAGCCTGCTAACCGTATCTGTTGTTGTCAAGGAAGCACTGAAACTTCTCCGCTCCACCATCCCCACCACCATAGAAATCCGGGAAAAAATTTTTTCCAATGCAAGAGTGATGGCTGACTCTACCCAGATCCACCAGGTATTAATGAACCTCTGCACCAATGCCTACCATGCCATGCGGGTAAACGGCGGCACCATCACTGTGGAACTGAAGGAAACCGATATTGAGGAAGAAAGCACTTTAATCAATGCAAATATTTCACCAGGCAGATATTTGAACCTCAAAATCAGTGATACAGGTGAGGGGATTTCCAAAGAAATCCTTAACAAAATATTTGATCCCTATTTTACAACCAAAAATGCAAGAGAAGGCACAGGGCTCGGCCTGTCCCTGGTTTACGGAATTGTGGAAGACCACGGCGGATTTATCAGGGTAAAAAGTGAACTTGACAAGGGAACCACCTTTGACATCTTTCTTCCAGTAACAGAAAAAAAAACTGACCCTCCCGTTGAAATCAATAAAATGCCAGTTGCAGGCAGGGGCAGCGAAAATATCATCATTGTGGATGATGAAGAAAGTGTTCTTTTATCCACCAAAGAACTGCTTGAAGATTACGGTTACAGCATCAACGCGTTTTCAAACGGCCAGGATACGTTCAACGCCTTTAAAAAGAATCCATATGAATTTGATCTGTTGATTACAGACATGACCATGCCCCATATGTCAGGAGATGAACTGGCCCAAAAAAGCCTTGATATAAGAAAAGACCTTAAAATAATTCTCTGCACCGGTTACAGTGAAAACATGTCAGAGGCCAGGGCAAGGGAAATCGGCATCCGTCAGTTTCTTCAAAAACCCTTTAATACCGACAGGCTCCTCTCTATTGTGCGAAGTCTCCTTGACCAGAAAGACGTAAGCTGACATTCATCCGTGGTTCCCGTTCCTGACAGGCAACCGCCGGGGGGTGGTATTCATAAAACTTGATGATCGAGTATCAGATATCTGCCAAGGGTGCTGTTAAAACAGGCGAGATACCTTTTCAGGGCGCTGTTTTTAAAGGTTTGATGCACTGAGCAACTCTGTTGGAGTCGATTACATCAAATAGCTCATCTCCCAGCAGGCGTGATATGGTGCAGGCCTTTTTCCACCTGGCAATTCTTTCCCGGTTGTTCCCTTTGAAATCAAAAAAATCCGACCGGTCCGGAATTTTTTTTCCGGGAAGAAGGTCAATAAATGCACGGGTCGGAGAAATCATGACCAGATGTTTCATATTTGCTGCGCCGGGAAGGCGGCCATTCGTTTTATCCAGCCAGCCCGGTATAATTTTATCTGAATAATGGGGAAACAGAACCAGTCCCTGATCATCCTTTTCCGGCAAAAAAGGAATATCCATATGATAGTCAATAATGCCGCCATCTCTGTACACCCCTGACGGCGCTCCTGAAATATTGTCAACACCCGGCATGATAATGGGAATTGAGCCGGAGGAAAGAATGGCTTTGTGAAAATTAATCTTATCAAGGGCCACTTTGCGGGTGGGGAAACGATTCATGTTGTAAAAAGGCGGTTTTTCCTCTGGGTGGTAAAACAGAACCCGATCAAAAAAATACTTGAGGAAATCCCGTTTCACCATGTTGGAAAGGGCACTCAGAAAAAACCCGGATGCCTGAACCATGGTATTTTCACTCTTTAAAAGCCCCCTGGATCTGACAGAGAGGATATTCAGCCTGTACCGGGGATGCGTTAAGATTTCATCCACTGCCTCTGCATTGAGATATTCACTGAGTATTCTGCGGCATTCAAATAAAATATCCCCATGACCGGGATTTAAAGAATACCATTGATGAATATATCCATGCCTGAATTTTTCAAGGGCTTCATCCGGCCGGTTCTGACAGGCGGCAGCCAGCCGCCAGGCTCCAGCAGATGACCCCACCAGAAAAAGGGAGGTTTTTCTGTTTCTGAAAAAGCCGGGAAACAATATTCTGTCAAACGCCCCGAGAATCAGCCACTTGGGGCCCCCTGCCGCTGCTGCAACAATTTTAACCATATCCTGGGAAAAGCCCCTTTCCCTGATCAGGGAAAGGGCCCGGCTGCCGCCGTAAATTGATATATATTTTGACATCAGACTCCATGCACAATTGTATTTAAAAAAATAAGGCAGCAAGTGGGCGCATTCCCATTTTCCCGGTCGACCAGCTAACTTTTTTAGCATGAATTAAATGTTTAGAAATCAAATAGTTAAAGTGATCTCAGTATTGTATATTTTTAACAAAGGTTTTCTGCTATGCCCTAA
>JAYEJJ010000167.1:0-3069 GCA_034660495.1 Thermodesulfobacteriota bacterium
TTGTTTTTGCCACGGCCATATTATTGATCCTTTCATAGCTGCGGCTTGTCACAAACCATTACTGTTTTTTGAGCAACACTTCCTTAAAATCACGATCTACAGGGAAAACCCAGATATCCTTGATTGGGGCTTGGTTCTAAGCTCGGCCACTTTTGACAGCACACATCAGATAGCAATGGTTAACCTATTGAATTTTATTGTTATATTTAATTGCTGACTGTTGGGTGCATATCCACTGGCCGACGTTAGAACCAACCCCTATTTTTTTTTAAAAACAAAGACAATAAGCACAATATATGGTATTTGTCTGGTATTTGTCTGGTATTTGTCTGGTTTTTTTATGCATTTAAAATTACGATCCTAAATTTGAATATTTTCAGTTAAAACAATATATTAGGTTTGTGGTGTCAGGAGCTCTGAATTTACCGGCAAGTACTTTTCTGATGGTGGTCACCACCAGTGCCGGGGCTTCCTGCTTCATTATGTATCCATGGGCACCGGCCATGACAGATCTTTCGGCAAAAAGGGTTTCCTGGTGCATGGAAAGCACCAAAACGGGAATATTTTTACCGCTTTTTTTCAATTTCCTGACAAGATCCAGTCCGTCACTGTTTTTAAGTGTTATATCAACAATCACAAGATCGGGGCTACACAGGAATATTTTTTCCCAGGCATCAAAGACATCTTCTGCCCAGGCACAGACATCCAGATCCGCCTCCTGATTTATCAGTTCACTCATACCCATCCGGAATACAGGGTGATCCTCAACAATCACTATTTTTTTTCTCCCACCTCAGGTACTCCCTTTTTTAAAGTTTTCACTTGATGATCAGGGTTTTGTGTCTGGTTTCAGGATGTGTTCAGCAGAATGTTAACAGCAGTCCCCCGGGTATCTAACGAATCCCATGAAATAGAGGCATTTGCCTTTTCAGCCCGATGAGCCATAATTCTCATGCCTACCCCCTTTGATGCAAAATTTTTTTTCATGCCGATGCCGTCGTCCTGAATTCGTATAAACGGGGTATTGTTCTCCTCTGACAGGGTAATGACGATTTTTGTGGGCCGGGCATGTTTGACTGCATTGTAAACAGCCTCCTGAACAATGTAATAGATATGAGCATCCCTTTCCTTTTCCAGAAGAATATTTTTCCCAGGTTCAAACAAACAGGATACCCGGGGAAAAGACTCTACTTTTCGGCAGAGCTCTCTTAATGCCGAGGCCAGTCCGTGGGCAACCAGTTCCGCAGGGCACAATCCCTTTGACAGATTTCTGGCCTTGTTTGTGGCTTCACTGATAAGCTGTTCTATTTTTTCTGCAAGGGCGTGCTCCTTTACATATCTTTTTTTACCAGATTTTTCCTTAATACAGAGCAAAGCCCATGAATACCGATAAGATGCGGACAAAGGTCATCATGGAGATCCTGGCCAATCCGCCGTCTCACCTTGTCTCCAAGTTCCTGGGCCTCTCTGTAGCCATCCTCACTTTTTTTCAGGGCTTTTTCAACTTCCCGGCGCTCTTTTATCTCCTGGTTCAACTTAAACCGCTCACGATCGAGTTTATCCATAAAAGCACTGAAATATCTGCCAAGCATTCCTATTTCATCTTTACCGGCCATGGCAGGCCCCCCTGCAAAACTGCCCGACAGACTTGAATTCTCAAAGTAGTCCATGAGCTGTTTAAGGGGTGTGGTTATGGAAGAACTGATTCTGAAAACAAAAAACACAGCTATAATTATGGTGACCAGCATAATAACAGCAATAATGCTTCTTACCTTTTCCACAGGCGCATAAAACTCTTCAGGGTAACTGGATGAAGCAACAATCTAGTCATACTCGGGTATATAATTGTAAATCACAAGCTTTTCCCTGAACTCCAGTTCTTCTGAATTTTTCCAGTCATAAATAATCTTTCCGCTTTTCAGTTGAAGCATCTTTTTAAAAAAATTCGAAAAAACATTCTCTTTTTTAAAAATATTCACCCCCTGCATTTTAGGATGAATAATCGTATTTCCCCCACCGTCGGTTATATAGGAATACCCTGTTTTTCCAAATTTCAAGGACAGCACACTGTCCCTGAAGTCACTGACATTTATCAATTCTGTGAATTCGCTTCTATAGGACGAGACGGAAATAATCCAGTCCCAGGGCTCAAAATAGGCCATATAAAAGGCCTTGGGCCTGGTTTTCTCTTCTCCTGGATTTTCACAGTCATACTCAATATACCCTTCCCTGCGCTTCATCTGATCCCTGACAAACATAAATTCAGACACATCTGTGCCAAGAACCTTGTTCTGGGGATGAACAACCACAAGTCCCTTTGAGTTAACGCAGTAAATATAACCGGACTTTCCAATCACCTGATTGAGCAACAGGGAGGCCGCTCTTTTTTGAGCCTCTTTTTCACTGATTTTGTTCTGAAGAAAAAGCTCATGATAATGGGCCGCGATTTCTGTATTCTTTTCTGCCACTGCCCTGAGATAGTTTTTAATGGAAACTGCAGCAGAGGTCTTTACCATATTGAACAAGGTGGTGGTGGAATTTTTCAGCTCACTTTCAATATTTTTTTCAAGGGTTTTTCGTACCATAAAATCAATGGCAATGCCCACAAAAGCCATGGAAAAAACAAAAAGGGTCAAATAACTGACCAGAAGTTTATGCCGGATTTTTAAATTATTCCATGATGTCATATAATCGCCTTCCCTTTACCTTAGGGATCTTCCAAATAATCCACGCATTCTGCTTGCCTTTTTGCCCGTCTGATGGGTTGCGCCAATGGGACATATCAACATGAGATGTCACGGACCACAGGTAAATCCAAAAAAAACTTTTCTTGATTTTTCATTGAAAAACCACTATACTCCAAGGAAAAATTTTCCATGAAGTTACCTGCCTGTCTGGTCCGGATTATAAAATTTAAATCATTTTTTAATACAAAGATCTGTAGGGCGCATTCCCATTTTCCCGGTTAGCGTAGGCATATTATCCGTAGGGGTGGAAATATGATAATTGCTTAATAAAGCATATAAAAACAATGAGTTATATGACAAAAAAAACCATCCAATCCCATTT
>JAYEJJ010000168.1:0-3064 GCA_034660495.1 Thermodesulfobacteriota bacterium
AATCAAGGAACTGCGGCCACTGGTCCTCAAACAGCTTGATTTTTTTAACGCCTGGCAGGGAAAAAGTCTGATCTCCTTTGGTTCTCAATGTTCCTGACAGGCAACCGCTGGGGGCTCTTAACCGGTCCTTCCATAAAAATTTGATAATCGAATTTACTGATGATCGAGTTATACATTTTCAAGATTGTTAAGTTTTCTTTCCAGGGGCTTTAACTCCTCTTCCCGGCCAAGGCCCTCAAGTTTTTTGCGAAGGGTTTCCAGCTCTTGTTTTAATCTGGGCAAGGTCTCGGTATTGAATTTTTCCTTTGCCGCTGCTCCCTTTTCTTTGATATTGTCAACCATCATATCAAGCTGGTTTTCAAGCTCTTTAAACTCCTCGGATTCCGGAATACTTTTCAGATCCGTAAAAAATTTGTCCAGGCCGGATTCAAGCTTGTCTAAAAAAGGCTGAAGATCTGCTGGAAAAGATGAGGCTGACCCCTGAATCTCAGCTCCGCTTTCAAGGGGAGCGCCCCCTTTTTCAAGAAGAATCAGGACAACCGCTTTCTTATTGCTGTCTAAAGGCGAAGTACCAATATAAAATTTTGAATCCTCTGTCACTGCCGCTGAAAATTCCTTTTCTATTTCAATAGAGACTTTGTAATCCCCCTTTTCTCTGTAAAGGATATTATCCACCCGGCCGATTCTGTTTTTTTCAAAACACACGGCATCTCCCTTGACAAGGCCGTTGATGTCCTGAAAAACAATATTGTAATGAAGTGAACTGCATCCGGAAACGATCAACATTCCTGAACAAATCAGACCTGCAAGTACTGCGCGTATCCCTTTCATGGACTACCTCCAAAAAATTAATTTATTTTTTCTGATTTTTTAATGACGGGAGTATACCATAATTTAAAGCAACTTCAAACGATAAGGATAGAGACCCAGCAATTCCAACAGAGCTGATTGACATGACCGATCTGGTTCTGACATGACAGGCCGGCCTGGAAATCAAATGACAATTGTTTTGCAAAAATTCAACAAAGGACTTGAAAAGCTTAAAAAAAGCGGGCGTTATGATTTTTACCTGGCCAGGTCCCAGGCAGGAAAATACCGGTAAACCAGGGTGAACAGCCAACAGCCCTTACGGATGTCTTCCGCTGACACGCCCCATTGTACGAAAAACCACCCATTATTTTTTTAACTGAATACCGGATTGACAAATTTCGTTTAACCCTTATTTTTACAAGTTGATCATTAGTTTTTGTCAGCTTTGTGGAGAAAAAAACCTGATCATTGAGTTATAAATATAATTTTAAAAATTTATGAAAGAACAAGGAAGCAGTTATGCCTATATTTGAATTTAAATGCATGGAGTGCGAAGAATTTTTTGAGTTATTGTTTATGGGAAATGACGATGAAAAGAAAGTTAAATGCCCGAAATGCAGCTCAAAAGATGTGGAAAGGATAGTCTCCAGAACCAACTTTGCCATGGCAACGCCCTCTTCTGCCCCTGGCCAGATGGCTGAAAAAAAGACACGGAATTGTTCCAGCGGCTCCTGCACCACTTATACCATCCCTGGTGAAAACAGAGGCTGATACAGCACAAGGAGCCTGACATGACAGAATATGCCACACTTACCCTTGAGGGCAAAGAATACAAACTGCCTGTTATCACGGGATCAGAAGGAGAAAAGGCTGTTGACATCACCCGGCTTCGGGATCAGAGTGGATATGTCACCTTTGATCCGGGCTATGCCAACACAGGGGCCTGTAAAAGTGCCATCACCTTTATGGATGGAGAAAAGGGAATACTGAGGTACAGGGGCATTCCCATTGAGCAGCTGGCCGAACACTCCTCCTTTGTTGAAACCGCCTATCTACTGATATCCGGGAAACTGCCCACAAGGGAAGAGCTGACAAGAACCAGCGTTCTGCTCAATGATGCCTCCCTTCTCCATGAGGACATGAAGTTCTTTTATCAGAATTTTCCGCCCAAGGCCCATCCCATGGGCATTCTTTCGGCAATGGTAAATGCCATGAGAAGCTTTTATCCTGATCTGGTTGACAATCCAGACATGGATATCAACAAGACCTTTCTCAGGCTCATATCCAAAGTCAGAACCATGGCAGCCATGGCCTATAAAATATCCAGAGGGCATGCCACCATTTATCCCCGACCGGATTACTCGTACTGTGCCAATTTTCTACACATGATGTTTGAAAATCCGGTTATTCCCTACAGGGTTGACAGGGACATGGAAAAAGTGCTCAATGTGTTCTGGATTCTCCATGCCGATCATGAACAGAACTGCTCCACCTCAGCAGTAAGGGTTGTGGGAAGCGGACGGGTAAATATTTATGCGGCCGTATCCGCAGGCATATCTGCCCTCTGGGGCCCCCTCCACGGCGGGGCCAACCAGGCTGTGATCCAGATGCTTGAATCCATCCACAGCCAGGGGCTTTCAATACCCGATGCCCTGGCCAGGGCAAAGGACAGCGAAGATCCTTTCCGGCTCATGGGCTTTGGCCACCGCGTGTATAAAACCTACGATCCCCGGGCAGAAATAATGAAAGAGATGTGCGATCTTATTGTCAGCAAAAAAGCATGCAATGACAACCTGCTGGATATTGCACTGGAACTTGAAGAAGCAGCGCTGTCCGACACCTATTTCCAGGACAAAAATCTTTATCCCAATGTGGACTTTTATTCAGGCCTGGTATTAAGGGCCATGGGAATCCCCACAAACATGTTTACCGTGATGTTTGCCATTGGACGGCTTCCCGGATGGATCGCCCAGTGGCAGGAAAATTCCGTGGACCCGGACCAGAGAATCAGCCGCCCGCGGCAGATTTATACAGGCAACATTCAGTCCGATTATATTCCCATCCACAAAAGATAAAACGTCCCATGCTCAAAAAAACCCAGTGCTGTCACTCAACGATCACATTCTTTTACTCGATTATCAAGTTTTTATGGAAGGGCCGATTAAGAGCCCCCAGCGGTTGCCTGTCAGGAACATTGAGAACCAAAGGAGATCAGACTTTTTCCCTGCCAGGCGTTGCGACAATCAAGCTGTTT
>JAYEJJ010000169.1:0-3034 GCA_034660495.1 Thermodesulfobacteriota bacterium
GTAAAATCCTTTTAAATCAGCTGCATGCTGATCAGGGGTTTTCATGGGTCTGATATGTTTCACCAGTCGCATCTTAAGATCCCTGTCCTCAACTGCAAGACAGATCTTTTCAGCAAGGTCTTTTTTGCTTCCGGGTTTAAATATAAGCCCGTTCTCCATATCCTTTACAAAATCAGGGATGCCGCCGATTTCAGCCCCGATTACCGGTACTTTCATTGCCATCATTTCAAAAACCACCTGGGGAGCATTGTCATACCACATCGGTGGAACAACACCATAATCCTTTCCCTGGAGGATATCCGGCAGCGTGGCATACTCATATCCGTCTCTTACAAAAAGAGAAAATAATTGTTCTGAGAGCAGATCAAGTTGAATCTTCAACTCATTTACTCCCCTGGCATAAATGTAAAGATCAATTTTTTTCAAAACCTTTTTTTCCATGGAAAGCAGGGTGTCGAGAAAAAAAAACAGCCCCTTGGGATAGGAGGCAAGACCTGTAAAAATAATTTTCAGCGGCTGATCCCCGGCCACAGGCTTATTCCCGGATGCACAGGAACGATCAAATTTTCTGTTTAGTACGATTTCAGCCATTTGATTGCCGATATGACAGGTTTCAACCAGAGCGCTTTGAATCCCCTGGCTGACATAGAACTTTTTGACAAAACTGGAAACGGCATGAACGAGATGGGCATTGTTCAAGGCTTCAATATTGTATTTCCGCCGTTTGGCATAGAGAAGATGTCTTGAATAACCGCTTCCTTTTTTTTCTGTATGAGGGACAGCATTTGAAATTTTCCCCACAGACCCTGCCAGATATCTAAACACCCCAAGTTTGGCCGCGGCTGTAATTTTCCTCCACACCCGGTCCCCCATGGGCAGCCGGTTGACAAGGTACCCTGTCCTTCTTTTCATAACCTCTACCGGGTAGGCAGGCGGGGATATGCAGTCAAGGCATTTTTTCCCATTCTCAAAATCTGTGCATATCTCTCTGTCCCTGTACAGCAGGTAAATCTGGTTGCACACAGGATGGTAATTGTGCAGGGAATAGATAATTTTGGCCCCGCTCTTTCTGGCAATGGCAACACAAGCTGCTGAGAAACCCTCAATATTGTGAAAATGAACAATATCAGGTTTTATTATTTTTAAAAATTTTTCAAAAAGAGATTCCACTATAGGTTCGGAAACGTCCTGCTGTGGATTTTCATAATTAAAAAAGCCTGGAGCCAGATTGAAAGCGTTAAAAATCTCATAATTTTTGACTCCCATGAAATCCGGACCCTTTTTAATATACGCGTCAGGCCTGAAATTATAGGCAAAGCCGGAGGAAATGGAAAAAACCTGATGTCCGGAATCTACCAGCTTTACAGCCATGGACCGGGCATACAGATTTACACCGCCACCCACTTCTGCGGCCCGCCATAGCGGTGCCCAGTTTACATAAAGAATTTTCATATTATATTTTTTTATATTTTTTTATGGAATAATTTTCCGTTCTATTTTAAAGCAGCCACTTATTATAGGGAACCACCTGAAACTGTGATATCTTTTACAGCTTTTGATTCGATTCAGTTCATCCCTTTGCTTCAACTTTTACTTCAGAGAAAACCATTCAATGTTTGAAAAATCACTGCTTCCAAAACTGTTATTTGCCTTGATTGCAAGGTAAAAAGCCATACCAGTGGCATTAAACTTTGGTATTTCCGTAACATAGGATCCGAATTCCAGCGTTCCAATTGAATCTGCACTGGGAAACGGTGCATAATAAAAAGTATATGATACTGCATCTTCAACGGGCTGCCATAAAATTGTCACCTGGGACTGCTCATCGATTGACAATGAAAGTTTAGGCGCTTCAGGCGGAGAATTAGCTTGTTCATAGGCAAAAGTAACCATGATATCCCTGGAAAACGACGGTATGGAAATATGAAGCTGATGGTCCGTTGATGAGATGGTTTGGGTTGTGATACTGGAAGTCATTGACCGGGTATTCCACAATTCGATGCGGTAATTGCCGTCTGCAGATAAATCTTTTACCTTTAAAACAGCATCCTTGACGGTGACAGGGAGATCATAATTTCGATCATCCAACAAAACAAAAATAAGCCCATTCTGTCCGTCAGAGTTTGCAAAAATATGATGCGGAATACTCTTGGGTTCTACCATGGTTATCTGTTTGTCCCACGATGTTCCTGCAAATGAGGTAAAATCTATTTTAGTGGTTTGGAAAAATTTTGACATGTTTTCCTGATAATCCCACATGGTTTCTGTTAAAAGCGGTCCTCTGTCCTCAAGCACTTTTGATGGCCACCTCAAAGGCATTCCTGCAGCGCCACAGGCAAATTCTGCCCATATTATATTATGAAAATACTCTTCATCATCGAACTGTGTGAATGAGGATGTGTATTCGTCCACCTGTATCGGGCCGAATTCATTATCAAAAACTGGTTTTTTATCCAGGGATGTGATTCCCATATTGTATTTCATGAGTCTTCGGGTCTCTGTAGCCGGTCGTATGTAGGGGGTTGAATCGGGTGAACCGTCAGGTCTGGATACGGATTTTGTATAGTTGTGTATGCCGGTAAAATCAAAATAATCACTTAAAAGTGCGAAATCCATTAATTCATCATATGGATTTTCCATGACATGGGTGGCATAGATCATATTCTCCCGGTCCAGGCTCCTGAGATGTTTACAAAGGGTCTTCAGCCATTCAATGCGCTGGTTTTCCCATCCTGTATTTTTGGCCGCAAAGGTATCATTGTCCCATTCGGTCATCACTTCCCATCCAAAAAAATTGTGATGATCCTTTATAATATTGTATAGAGTGTCAAACCGTTTTTTCTGGGCGTTGATTGCACTGGGATCTGTTACAAAATTTTCAGGGGATGTGATGGGACCGCCGTTTTCTGAGTTGTAGGGATTGTTGTTCCAGTATTCTTTGTAATAATAGTTGTCAAAAGGGGATATGGTTACATAAATATTATTCTTTGCGCACAGGCTCATCAATGTATCGAGAAACGCAAGGGTTTCTGGT